>NZ_PHHE01000001.1:3000000-3270000 GCF_002813455.1 Pseudomonas baetica
TGTGGAGTGATGCCGCGATTGAGCAACGCCAGCAGCCCTTCGACAACCCGACGATGGAGGCCGGACTTGCCATGGCTGTAGTTGTGGATCGCGGCGCAGATGATCGCGCGGGTCTGTTCGTCGGGCAGTGCCGGACCGACGCCGCAGGCGTGGCTGAGCAAGGTGTTGCGCGAGAGCTGGCTGAGTTGTTCATCTTTAAGCGAAACGTTGGACAACCCGCCCAGACCGGTATTGACGCCATAGGCGCGCTCGCCGCTGACGACAATGCGCTGGACAATGGCCTGGGCGTTTTCGATGCGCGCCCAGGTGTCGCTCGACAGCTCCAGTTGCGCGCCGTGACGGGCAACGGCGACCACGTACTGCCAACGCAGAGGGCTGCCGGTGATAACGATTTTTTCAGCCTGGGACATCTAAAACCTCAACCGTAATATTGATGCAGCTTCACCGGCGCCTTCGCGAGCAAGCCCGCTCCCACATTTGGAATGCGTACCCCCTGTGGGAGCGAGCCTGCTCGCGAAGGCGCCGGCCCAGCCAACACAAAACTGCCTAAACCACCGCCGCCCGCCGCTGCACGAACCGGTCGACATACTCATCCGCCGGCGAATGCAGGATCTCTCTTGGCGTGCCGACCTGGATCAGGCGGCCGTCCTTGAGAATCGCAATGCGATTGCCGATACGCACGGCCTCGTCGAGGTCGTGGGTGATGAAGACGATGGTCTTGTGCAGGGTCTTTTGCAGCTCCAGCAACTGGTCCTGCATCTCGGCGCGGATCAACGGGTCGAGGGCGCTGAACGCTTCGTCCATGAGGATGATGTCGGTGTCCGCCGCCAATGCACGGGCCAGGCCGACACGCTGACGCATGCCGCCGGACAGCTGATGCGGGTATTTGTTTTCGTAGCCCTTGAGGCCCACGGTGTTGATCCAGTGCAGCGCGCGTTCGTTGCACATCTGCTTGCTCTCGCCGCGCACTTTCAAGCCGTAGGCGACGTTGTCGAGGACGGTCTTGTGCGGCAGCAGGCCGAAGCTCTGGAACACCATACTGATCTTGTGCCGGCGAAATTCGCGCAGGGCGTCCATGTCGTATTGCAGGATGTCCACGCCGTCGACCAGGATCGCGCCGCTGGTCGGGTCGATCAGGCGATTGAAGTGGCGTACCAGCGTCGACTTGCCAGAGCCAGACAGGCCCATGATCACGAAGATCTCGCCGGTGCCGATGCTCAGCGACAAGTCGTTGACCCCGACCACACAACCGGTTTCGTTCAGCACCTGATCCTTGGTCTTGCCCTGGCCAACCATGGCCAAGGCATCCTTGGCGCGGTTGCCGAAAATCTTGAAGACGTTTTTGACTTCGATCTTGCTCACGGTTGCGTTGTTCATTTGCTCACCTCATGCCGTGGCCGACCGTACGCCTGAGTGATGCGGTCGATGACCACTGCGAGAATCACGATCGCCAGACCGGCCTCAAGACCCCGTCCGACGTTGAGGGTCTGAATCCCCACCAGTACGTCTTCACCCAGGCCACGGGCGCCGATCATCGAGGCGATCACCACCATCGACAGGGCCATCATGGTCGTCTGGTTGATCCCGGCCATGATGCTCGGCAGGGCCAGCGGCAGTTGCACGCCGAACAGCTGCTGCCAGCGGTTGGCACCGAAGGCGTTGATCGCTTCCATCACTTCGCCGTCGACCTGGCGAATACCCAGATCTGTCAGGCGGATCAGCGGTGGCGCGGCGTAGATAACCGTGGCGAAAATCGCCGGCACCTTGCCCAGGCCGAACAGCATCAGCACCGGGATCAGGTACACGAAACTCGGCATGGTCTGCATGATGTCGAGCAGCGGCATCAGCACCGAACGCAGGCGATTGCTGCGCGCCGAGAGAATCCCCAGCGGGATGCCGATCAGCACCGAAATGATCGTCGCGACCATCATCAGCGCCAGGGTTTGCATGAGTTTGTCCCACAAGCCAACGGCGCCGACGAGGAACAGCAGACCGACGATGACTGCCGTGGTCACGACTTTGCGCGTGGCGTGCCAGGCAACCACACCAACGATGGCCAGCATCAACCACCACGGCGCCGCACGCAGCAGGCCTTCGAGGTTGACGATGGCCCAGAGCAGGGTGTCGGAAATGTGGCGGAACACATCACCGTAGTTGGTGACCAGCGAATCGACCCAACCGTTGACCCAGTCGGCGATGGAAAAGGTAAAGCTTTCGGGAAACATAAGAGACTCTCAATCAAGGGGTTGCGATCAAGCGTCCGGCTGCCGTGGCCGGCAGCCGGAGAAACTCGACCTACAAGGCCGCGTCGATCTTTTTGGCTGCGTCTTCGCTCACCCATGCGTGCCAGACTTCAGGATGTTCCTTGAGGAAGATTTTCGCCAGTTTTGGCGACTCGATACGTTCCTTGGCCATGCGCCCCAGATTCTGGTTCAGCAGGTCGATCGGCAGGTTGACCTTTTCCAGTACGGCGACCAGCTCCGGGGCCTGCTCGTGGAAGGTCTTGGACAGGCCGACCTTGATCGTCACGGTCTTGTCGACGCCCGGTTTTTCTTCGAGTTTGACCAGATCGACCTGGCCCATCAGCGGGGTTGGCGACCAGTAGTAGAACAGGATCGGCTCGCCACGCTTGTAGCTCGACAATACCGCCGCATCCAGCGCCGGGCCGGTGCCCGGACGGAAGTTGGTGTAGCTGCTTTCCAGGCCGTAGCTTTTGAGCATTTCGCTGTTGTCCAGCTCGCAGGTCCAGCCGGCCGGGCAATTGTAGAAACGACCCTTGGAGGGCTCTTCGGCGTCCTTGAACACGGCAGAGTACTTGGCCAGATCAGCGATGTTTTTCAGATCCGGGGCTTTCGGTTCAAGCTTGCGCTTGGCGTCGCCTTCGATCACGTAACGCGGCACGTACCAGCCTTCAACCGCGCCGACGACCGGAGCGCCGACACCGACGACCTTGCCGGCCTTCTCGGCCTTGTTCCAGACCTCGCTGCGGCCAACCCACTCTTCGGCGAACACTTGAATGTCGTTGCTGCTCAGGGCGTTTTCCATGGTGATGGAGTTGCCCGGCAGGCTGTCGGTCTTGCAGTCATAACCTTTTTCCAGCACCACTTGCAGCACGTCGGTCAGCAACATGCCGCTTTCCCAGTTCAGACCGGCGAATTTCACCGGTTTGCCCGATTCGCACCAGCCGGCGGCTTGAGTTGCGCCAGCGCTGGCCAACAGGCCCATGGACAGCAATGTAGTCAGCAGGGTCTTGTTCGATTTCATTGTTGCGACGCTCCTAATCATGAATTGGCTTACGGCAGTCAAGAGGCATCCAGCCCTGTCCACGTCCAATCAGGCCTGCGCCGCAGCGCGAGTGGCCCCACTTGTTTTAGGTTGTACAACGCTGTCCTGCCCGACCGGCAGAATCAGTTGATCGGGCACTGGGCTGTGCCATTTTTTGGCGCACACGTAATACACGGCGGCGGGCAGCACCAGACCGATGATCCAGGAGATATCCACATCACCGAGGGCCGCTACCAGGGAACCGGTGTAGAACTTGGTGGAGATGAACGGCAACTGCACCA
This sequence comes from Pseudomonas baetica, assembly GCF_002813455.1. Taxonomy (NCBI): domain Bacteria; kingdom Pseudomonadati; phylum Pseudomonadota; class Gammaproteobacteria; order Pseudomonadales; family Pseudomonadaceae; genus Pseudomonas; species Pseudomonas baetica. The sequence goes on from NZ_PHHE01000001.1 coordinate 3,003,567, forward strand.
GCACCCCGAAGACATAGACGCTGATACCGAGCATGTTCCAGCGGCCATAGCGACCGTTCGGATTGGCTAGCGCCGGCACGTCATAGCGCTCGCGGGTGATGCAGTAGTAGTCAACCAGATTGATCGCGCTCCACGGTGTGAAGAAGGCGAGCAGGAACAGGATGAAAGACTTGAACGCACCGAGGAACGAGTGCTGGCCGAGCAGCGCGATCAGCGTCGCCGCGCCGACGATCACCAGCACGAAGACCAGACGCTGCATGCGCGAGACCTGCAGATGACCTTTGAAACCGCTGATGATGGTGGCGATGCACATGAAGCTGCCGTAGGAGTTCAGCGTCGAGATGGTCACCTTGCCGAATGCGATGCTGAAGTACAGCAGCGCAGCGGTGGCACCGGTTCCGCCCAGACCGACGATGTAGGCCACTTCGTGGCCGGCGAACTGGCCGTTGGCTGAAGCGGCAGCAAACACACCGAGGATCATCGCCACTTGGGCGCCAATCACCGATCCGGCGCCCGCGGCGAAAAAGGTTTTCAGCGCCGACGTCTTGCTCGGCAGGTAGCGCGAGTAGTCAGCCACGTAAGGGCCGAAAGCGATCTGCCAAGAGGCCGCAAGCGATACCGCCAGCAGGAAGCTGCTCCAGCTGAAATGGCGGATTTGCAGGAGTGCGCCGACGTCGGTCTGGCTCATCAGACGCCAAAACAGGAAAACGAAGGCAATCACGCCAATGACGCTGGCGACGCGGCCAATCCAGTGGATGACCCGATAACCCATCACGGTGACCAGCACGATGACACTGGCGAAAATCAGAATCCCGATGCTGTCGCTGACGCCAAACAACTGGCCCAGCGCCTGGCCGGAAAGCACCGTGCCCGTTGCGGTGAAGCCCAGGTACATCAGGCACACCAACACGATCGGGATGGCTGCGCCATAAACGCCGAACTGCACGCGGCTGGAAATCATCTGCGGCAGACCCAGTTTCGGCCCTTGCGCCGCATGCAGCGCCATCACGCCGCCGCCCAGCAGTTGACCGATCAACAGACCGATCAACGACCAGAACACATCACCGCCCAGCACCACGGCCAATGCCCCGGTGACAATCGCGGTGATTTGCAGGTTGGCACCCATCCACAAGGTGAATTGGCTGAACAGACGACCGTGTCTTTCCGCTTCCGGGATGTAGTCGATCGAACGCCTTTCGATCAACGGTTTGTTGCCTGCACGATCGGGACTGACAGCCATGGTTCAACCTCTGTGGATTGTTATTCGAGTTCACTGAGCGTCTTGCGTGGGTTGCTTTTGGTGGGAGCGGGCTTGCTCGCGAAGTGGTCGGCACATTCGAAACATGTGCTGATTGATCCAGCGCGTTCGTGAGCAAGCCCACTCCCACCCAAAGCATTTCCCACAGAGTTGCGTTTATTTGCCGGTAATCATCGGCAGGTTCAGACCCTGCTCCTTGGCGCAATCGATGGCGATCTGGTAACCGGCATCGGCGTGACGCATGACCCCAGTGGCCGGGTCGTTGTGCAGGACACGGGCGATTCGCTCGGCCGCTTCGTCGGTACCGTCGCACACGATCACCATGCCCGAGTGCTGGGAGAAGCCCATGCCGACGCCGCCGCCGTGGTGCAGGGACACCCAGGTCGCGCCGCTCGCGGTATTGAGCAGAGCGTTGAGCAGTGGCCAGTCGGACACAGCGTCGGACCCGTCCTGCATCGATTCGGTTTCGCGGTTCGGGCTGGCGACCGAGCCGGAGTCGAGGTGGTCACGACCGATCACGATCGGCGCCGACAGCTCGCCGCTGCGGACCATTTCGTTGAATGCCAGACCGAGCTTGGCGCGCAGGCCCAGACCGACCCAGCAGATACGCGCCGGCAGACCCTGGAAGCTGATGCGCTCGCGGGCCATGTCCAGCCAGTTGTGCAGGTGCGCGTCGTCCGGGATCAGTTCTTTGACCTTGGCGTCGGTTTTGTAGATGTCTTGTGGATCACCCGACAGCGCCGCCCAACGGAACGGGCCGATGCCACGGCAGAACAGCGGACGGATATAGGCCGGTACGAAGCCTGGGAAGTCGAATGCGTTTTCGACGCCTTCTTCCTGCGCCATCTGACGGATGTTGTTGCCGTAGTCGAAAGTCGGGATACCTTGCTTCTGGAATTCCAGCATCGCTTTGACGTGCACGGCCATCGACTGCTTGGCAGCCTTGATCACAGCGGCCGGTTCGGTCTTGGCGCGGGCGCGGTATTCGTCCCAGGTCCAGCCGGCCGGCAGGTAGCCGTTGAGTGGGTCGTGGGCGCTGGTCTGGTCGGTGACCATGTCCGGGCGTACGCCGCGCTTGACCAGTTCCGGCAGGATTTCCGCAGCGTTGCCCAGCAACGCGATGGAGATCGCTTTGCCTTCTTTGGTGTACTTGGCGATACGCGCCAGGGCGTCGTCGAGGTCGGTGGCTTGCTCATCGACGTAACGGCTTTTCAGGCGGAAATCGATGCTGACCTGCTGGCATTCGATGTTCAGCGAGCAAGCACCGGCCAGGGTCGCGGCCAGAGGCTGAGCGCCACCCATGCCGCCCAGACCGGCGGTCAGGACCCACTTGCCGGTGAGGTTGTCGTTGTAGTGCTGACGGCCGGCCTCAACGAAGGTTTCGTAGGTGCCCTGGACGATGCCCTGGCTGCCGATGTAGATCCAGCTGCCGGCGGTCATTTGGCCGTACATGGCCAAGCCTTTGGCGTCGAGTTCGTTGAAGTGTTCCCAGCTCGCCCAATGCGGCACCAGATTGGAGTTGGCGATCAGTACGCGCGGGGCGTTGCTGTGGGTCTTGAACACGCCGACCGGCTTGCCGGATTGCACCAGCAGGGTCTCGTCGTCATTCAGGTTGGTCAGGCTCTCGACGATTTTGTCGTAGCACTCCCAGTTACGCGCGGCACGCCCAATACCGCCGTAGACCACCAGCTCTTTCGGGTTCTCGGCGACTTCCGGATCAAGGTTGTTCATCAGCATGCGCAGCGGCGCTTCGGTCAGCCAGCTCTTGGCGGTCAGCTTGTTGCCGCGTGCGGCACGGATTTCGACGTCGCGATGCTTTGTAAATGTAGTAGCAGTGGTCATCTTGTTGTCAGTCACGAAAAAGACTCCTCAGCGATCAATTCAAACCAACCCTGGCAGTGGGCAAGCAGCCTGCGTGCATCAATGCGCGACAAGCGAATCAGTGGACGCTGCGGAGAGTCTCGAGCGACTCATACGCATACGTCTTTACTTGTACATACAAGCATATGCAATCAAGCGGCCAACTTGCAGGAGGGGTGCTCAAGAAAAATCGGATGCAGGGCTGGAGGGCTCCTGAATCAAGGGCTCTGGCGTGGATGAAATTTTTCGCGGAGAGATTTTGTGCGGTCGGGGGCTTGGTTGGGTGAGCGCGGTTTTGCGTCACGCTGGGGCGTTCGGTAACAAGTTGGTGCGAGGATGGAAACAGGACCTGATCGTTCCCACGCTCTGCGTGGTAACGCCGCCATGGACGCTCCGCGTCCGCTTCGATGGAGGTGACGCAGAGCGTCACGGGATGCATTCCTACGCAGAGCGTGGGAACGATCAGTGGGGAGGATTGACTAGCGCGCAGTCAGTTCGATCACGCAGCAAGCGGCATTGATGGAGACTTCGACCAGTCCGTTGTTACCGTCCAGCTGCAGACAATCATGTCGCCCCAACTGCGCAACACTGTCACCCACCTGCACTTGCAGCAGCTCACTGACACTGAACACCAGCACCGTCCCCGCCGAGCTGAAGAATCGCTGTTCACCGTCCAGCCACTGCAAGCGCGCGCTGTAACGCTGCGGCGCGTAGATCAGATTGAAGTCGCGAATCGCACCGCCGAGCAGCGTGCAGGAAACCTGGCTCTCCCCGCTGAAGGCGAAAGGGTCGAGCGGTAACAGCGGCCGCGTGTCGTCGCCATCGACGCACAGGGTCATGCCGTCACCCTGCAACACGGTGATCACCCGCTGGTAACCGGCGAAAGTCGAAAATCCGCCCGACTCAGCGATGTCGGCAATCGACAGGCGCCAGCCGAAACCATCCAGCCCTGCACCGGCATCACGAGTGATTTCCTCAGTGCTGCCACCGCCGTTTTTCCACGGCATGCGCGGGTAACCTTCAGCGCGTAAAACCTTCACTTCACTCATTTATGCTCTCTATTTATGGAACCGACCTTCCAGACGATGACGGGAACCGGGGTGAATCAGGCGCGCAGCGGTCACCGGCTGACGGCCCGACCACGTGCGACGGCGGATCAGCAGGCATGGCTCGCCCTTTTCGATCTGCAGCAACTTGCACTCGGACGCTTCAGCGAGGATCGCTTCGACCACATGCTCGCCCTCAGTCAGCGGCGCCACCTGGTTGAGGTAGGCGTAAGGCGTTTGCAGGGTGAAGTCCTGCTTGAGGTATTCCGGGGCCACCAGCGCGTTGACGAAACGGTCTTCGATTTGCACCGCAATGTCGTTTTCGTAATGCACGATCAGCGAGTGAAAAACCTTTTGCCCTTCGCGCATGTCCAGCGCCAACGCGCGTTCGGAGCCGGCGGCCTCTTCTTCGAGGGTAATGACCTGGCAGGTGTGGCGATGACCGCGCGAGGCGATTTCGTCGGCGATGTTGTGCACCTCGAACAACGCAGACTGGCTCTTCGGCTCGGCGACGAACGTGCCGACGCCTTGCATGCGCACCAGCAGACCGTCGGCAGTCATCTCGCGCAGGGCGCGGTTGATGGTCATGCGGCTGAAACCGAGCTGATTGACCAGTTCACTTTCCGACGGCACGCGGTAGTGCGGCGGCCAGTTACCACTGTCGATCTGCTGGGTGATCATCTGTTTGACGCGGGCGTACAAGGGCGCCGGACTGTCGCCCATGTTCGCGGCCAACGGGGAAACTGGAGGCGGAGTCGGCACGGTGGATCCTTGTTCGTCGGTAGAGGTTGCTAGCTTGCCGGAGTTTACCGGGCAGGCAAACGTCTGTATATGTATATACAAATAACACACGATGGGGTGCTGAACCATGTCCGCCTTCTTTGCCGAACGCGCGCTGCTGCCTAACGGATGGGCCAATAATGTACGTCTTGAGGTCAGCGCCGATGGCCTGCTGACCCAGATCCAGGCCGATTCCACCGCAGATGGCGCCGAACGGCTGAGCGGTCCGTTGCTGCCGGGGATGCCCAATCTGCACTCCCACGCCTTCCAGCGCGCGATGGCCGGGCTGGCCGAAGTGGCTGGCAATCCGAACGACAGTTTCTGGACGTGGCGCGATCTGATGTATCGGCTCGTCGGAAAAATCAGCCCGGATCAACTTGGCGTCATCGCCCGACAGCTGTACATCGAGATGCTCAAGGCTGGTTATACCTCGGTTGCCGAATTCCACTATGTGCATCACGACACTAACGGTCAGCCTTATGCCGATCCGGCTGAACTGGCGTTGCGCATCAGTCAGGCTGCCAGCGAAAGCGGCATCGGTTTGACCCTGCTGCCGGTGCTCTACAGCCACTCTGGTTTCGGCGGGCAGACGCCCAATGATGGCCAGCGCCGTTTTATCAACAGCACCGAAAACTACCTCAATCTGCAATCACGCTTGCAGCCGCTGCTGGCGCAGCAGAAGGCGCAATCGCTGGGCCTGTGTTTCCACTCGTTGCGCGCGGTCACCCCGCAGCAAATCAGCGAAGTACTGGCCGCCAGCGACAAACAATGCCCAGTGCACATTCACATCGCCGAACAGCAGAAGGAAGTCGATGACTGCCTGACCTGGAGCGGTCGTCGGCCGCTGCAATGGCTGTACGAAAACACCGAAGTCGATCAGCGCTGGTGCCTCGTTCACGCCACCCACGCCAACCCGGAAGAAGTCACGCTGATGGCAAAGAGTGGCGCCATCGCCGGCCTGTGCCTGACCACCGAGGCGAACCTCGGCGACGGGATTTTCCCGGCGGTGGATTTCCTCGCTCAGGGCGGACGCATGGGCATCGGTTCCGACAGCCATGTGTCACTCAGTGTGGTGGAAGAATTGCGCTGGCTGGAATACGGCCAGCGCCTGCGCGATCAGCGACGCAACCGTTTGTATGGCGCCGATCAGCCGATGGTCGGGCGCACGCTGTATGACGCGGCGCTGGACGGCGGCGCGCAGGCGTTGGGGCAGCCGATCGGGGCGCTGGAAGTCGGCAAGCGTGCGGACTGGATTGTGCTTGATGGCAACGATCCGTATCTGGCAACGGCCAGCGGCGACGGGATTTTGAATCGCTGGTTGTTTGCCGGCGGCGATCGTCAGGTTCGCGATGTGCTGGTCAATGGCCAGTGGGTGGTGCGTGATGGCCGGCATGCCGGCGAAGAACAAAGCAATCGCGCCTTCACCCAAGTCCTGCGTGAACTTCTGGGCTGACGCATAACCAATGTGGGAGCGGGCTTGCTCGCGAAAGCGGTGTATCAGTCAACACTTCAGTCGACTGACACACCCTCTTCGCGAGCAAGCCCGCTCCCACTTTGGTTTTGCAGTGTTCTTTAATTCGAAGTCTTGGCCATCTGCCGATCCGACGCGCGCCAGATCAACCGCGTGGTGTCGTAACCCTGCTGACGCGCCTTGCTCAGCAGCTCTTCGCGCACCACACCGTTGACAGTCGGTGTACGCGACAGCAGCCACATGTACTTGCGACTCGGGTCGCCGACGATGGCGGTCTTGTAGTCATCGCTGACGTACAACACCCAGTATTCGCCTTTCACCACACCCGGAATCAGCCGTGAGAACCAGGTATCGAACTCGACCCACAGCTTGTCGGTCTTGCCCGGCACCTGTGGATAAGCGGTGCCCTTGGCCTCTTCCCACTCCCAGTCTGTCGTCAGGCAGCGGTTGAACACCGCCATGTTGCCGTCGGGCTGAAGGGTGTAGCGAGCTTCGGATTGCGCGCAATTGCGCTGGAAGTACATCGGCAAGCGCGCCAGTTCATACCAAGTGCCCTGGTAACGCTTGAGATTGACGCTGTTGACGGTTTTCGGCGCCAACGGATCCACGCCGGAACTGGCGCAGCCGGCCAGTACCAGGCCGGCAAAAAGGATTAGCAATAACCGCTTCATTTTTCTTCTCCGTGGGCGCGAAGCCCCGGTTTACTTCAGGCCTTGGCCGGAAAACATCAGCACTTTGTCACCGGCGTATTGCACGCTGATAAAGCTGTTCTTGTCGCCCCAGGTGCAACTGGACATGCCGAGCGCGCCCGAGCAATCGGTGGGCTTGCCGAGCAGAGTCTCGACTTCGGCCTTGGCCATACCAGCCGAGAGCTTCGAATAGTTTTCCTGATTGACCTTGCTGCATGCGGCCAACAGCACGCAAAACGTCAGAAGGGCGATAGATCGCAGCGACATGGTGTAACTCCTGGAACGAGGGGGGATGGCATGGTGCCAACCAGAAGCTTAGAAGAGAAAACCCTCATCTGGTTCCCTGGGCGGATGGCTATTTATTAGCCCGCCCGTCTGGCTTTTGCCTTTAAATCAGACACTTTGTAGGGCTATTGAGCATTTCGTCGCATTTCATCCGACACGCCTAATCTTTGGCGCACGGCGGTCGAAATAAGAGCAGCGCAAAGCCCCACGGTGTGGCAAATTGCCGCCCTTTCTTGACCAGCCCCTTCGCGGTAGTTCATTCGATGACCAGAAACATGAAATTCAGCCACAAAATCTTGTTGGCTGCCGCCCTCGTGGTGGCTGTTGCATTCGCCTGTTTCATTTTTTTCAACGACTATCGACAACGCGAAGCCCTGAGCAGTAGTACCGAAGCCTCGATGCAGGAGCTGGGCAGCCTGACCACCAGCAACATCCAGACCTGGCTGGAAAGCCGCATTCAATTGCTGCAATCGCTGTCCCAGCAGGTAGCCATTGACGGTAACGCCCCGGCCAGCCTGAAACGCATCATCGACCTGCCGGCCTACACCGGTAACTTCCAGCTCAGCTACTTCGGCGGTACGGATGGCGTGATGTTCTCCGTGCCTGCCGGCAATCGCGCGCCGGATTACGACCCGCGGGCCCGCGGCTGGTATAAAGCGGCCAACGGCGCGCAGCAGACCATCGTCACCGAACCGTACATCGCCGCCTCGTCGGGCAAACTGGTCATCACCGTTGCCACCCCGGTACAGCGTCAGGGCCAGATGCTCGGCGTGGCCGGTGCGGACATCGACCTGACCAGCGTCAGCGCGATCATCAACTCGCTGAACTTCGGCGGCCACGGCCACGCGTTCATCGTCAGTGCCGAGGGCAAAATCCTGATCCACCCGGACAGCAAACTGGTACTCAAGACCCTCGCCGAGGCCTATCCGAACGGTGCGCCGAAGGTCAGCCCGGGCCTGAAAGAGGTCGAGTTCGACGGCAAGCCGCAACTGATCTCCTTCACCCACGTCAACGGTGTGCCGTCGGCCGACTGGTACGTGGCGCTGGTGCTGGACAAAGACACCGCGTTCGCCATGCTCAGCGAATTCCGCACCTCGGCGCTGATCGCGATGGTGATTGCCGTGATGATCATCATCACTCTGCTCGGCATGCTCATTAGTGTGCTGATGCAACCGCTGCTGACCATGGGCCGCGCGATGCACGACATCGCCGAAGGCGAAGGTGACCTGACCAAGCGTCTGGTGATACACGGCAACGATGAGTTCGGCGCGTTGGGGACCTCGTTCAACCGTTTCGTCGAACGGATCCACACCTCGATCCGCGAAGTGGCTTCGGCCACCGGTCAGGTCAACGAAGTCGCCCTGCGCGTGGTCGCCGCGTCGAACTCGTCGATGTATAACTCGGATCAACAATCCAGCCGTACCAACAGCGTCGCTGCGGCGATCAACCAACTGGGCGCCGCCGCGCAGGAAATAGCCCAGAACGCCGCCCTCGCCTCGCAGCACTCCAGCGAGGCGCGCAGCCTGGCGGTCGACGGTCAGCAGGTTGTGGATAAAACCATCCACGCGATGCAACAGCTGTCGGCGAAGATCAGCGACTCCTGCGGCAACATCGAAACCCTGAACAGCAACACGGTGAACATCGGCCAGATTCTGGAAGTGATCACCAGCATCTCCCAGCAAACCAACCTGCTCGCGCTCAACGCCGCGATCGAAGCAGCCCGTGCCGGTGAGGCTGGCCGGGGTTTCGCCGTGGTTGCAGATGAGGTGCGCAACCTCGCGCACCGCACCCAGGATTCGGCGCAGCAAGTGCAGAAGATGATCGAAGAACTGCAAGTCGGCGCACGCCAGGCGGTCAGCATCATGACCGAGAGCCAGCGCGAGAGCGAAAGCAGCGTCGGCATCGCCAACCAGGCCGGCGAACGCCTGGGCAGCGTGACCCAGCGCATCGGCGAGATCGACGGGATGAATCAGTCGGTAGCGACCGCGACTGAAGAACAGACCGCTGTGGTCGAGTCGATCAACGTGGATATCAACGAGATCAACACGCTGAATCAGGAAGGTGTGGAGAACTTGCAGGCGACCTTGCGGGCGTGTTCGGATCTGGAGCAGCAGGCGGCGCGGTTGAAGCAGTTGGTGGGTAGTTTCAGAATTTAAGGCGCTGCCACGGGCCTCTTCGCGAGCAAGCCCGCTCCCACAGGGTTTTGTGGTGTAACGCACATTGTGTGAACACCGAAGATCCCTGTGGGAGCGGGCTTGCTCGCGAAAGCGGCATTAGCGACGAAAGAATGTTGAATTGAAACACGCTGGTCAGCTCACACTGACGGTGTGACTGAATTAAGACTAAACTCAGTCCTGTTCAATTTGGCGGGATTCAATCATGAAGCTTTCATCGCAAATAAAACCGATCAGTTACCTGAAAAGCCATACGGCCGAAATCGTCAAATCAATCACAGAAAGCCGCGAGCCGCTGGTAATCACGCAAAACGGTGAAGCCAAGCTAGTGGTTATGGATGTGAAAAGTTTTGAAGAGCAAGAAGGCACGATGGCCTTGCTGAAGCTCTTGGCGATGGGTAATCGGGAGATTGAGGAAGGCAAGTTCAGTGACGCTGAAGACGTCTTTACCGAACTGGACAAGGCCGATCATCAATGAGCTTAAAGGTCGTTATTCTTCAGTCAGCGCAAGCAGATCTCAAAGAACTTCGCACCTACCTCGTCAGACAGTTCTCATCCCAAATTTGGCAAAGCACTTATGCCGATCTCAAGACTGCGATTCTGGGTCTCGCAGATCTGCCTTATTCAGGATCGATGCCCGAAGAAATCGAGAAGCTCAATCTCGGTCAATACCGCCAGATTGTCTTGGGAATGAACCGGATTATTTATGAGGTGCGAGAAAAAACCATTTTCATCCATATCATTGTCGATACGCGAAAAAGTCTGCCAGCACTGTTGATGAAACGGCTTCTACGAGGCAATCCTTGATTTAGAACCGTGACCCAGGCTGACTGAGAAACACCAACTCCTCAGCTGTAGACTCCCGCCCCAACACCGCATTGCGATGCGGAAACCGTCCAAACTGCGCGATCACTTTCTGATGCCGTTCGGCATAATCCAGGTTGTCGGCAAACACCGCGCGCTGCGCTTCCGGCTGCTCAGCCACCAGATCGATAAACCGCGAAACCGCTTCATTCTGCACCGCGAGGTTTTCGCAGTGTTCGAACACCAGATAGATGAACACCCGCTGGATCGGCTTCAACTGCCGATCGAAATCCGCAGCAATGCCTTGCGCGACAAGCTTCTGCGCGCGTAGATCACCGGAAAAGGCTTTGGGAGTATCGCGATAGATCATTCGCGGCAGTTGATCGAGTAACAGCACCACCGCCAGCCAACCTTCGGGACGTTGCGTCCACTCGGTCAATTCGCCGGCCAGGGCCTGATCGACAAAGACCCCGAAACGCGTCTGCGCTTCGAGGTCTTGGCTGTCTCGCTTGCCGAACCACAACTTGCCCTTGTCAGCCGCTATCTCGTCGGGGGATTCGGCATGTCCGAACCACCAATCGAGCAACGGCTGCCAGGGTGCGTTCATGGTTTATTCCTTGTGGTAGGCCGTAGCGCGTGCGACTTCTTCTTTCGAACCGAGGAACACTGCAACACGCTGATGCAGGCCTTCAGGCTGAATGTCGAGGATGCGCTGGTGGCCGTCGGTGGACGCGCCGCCCGCCTGTTCCACCAGGAACGACATCGGGTTGGCTTCGTACATCAGACGCAGTTTGCCAGGCTTGGACGGCTCGCGGCTGTCGCGTGGGTACATGAACAGGCCACCACGGGTCAGGATGCGGTGCACGTCGGCAACCATCGCCGCGACCCAACGCATGTTGTAGTTCTTCTTCAACGGACCTTCTTCACCGGCCAGCAGCTCGCCAACGTAACGTTGTACCGGAGCTTCCCAGTGACGCTGGTTGGACATGTTGATGGCGAATTCCTGGGTCGATTCAGGAATAGTGATGTCTTCGTGGGTCAGCACGAAACTGCCCATCTCGCGGTCCAGGGTGAAGCCTTTGACGCCGTGACCCAAGGTCAGCACCAGCATGGTCTGCGGGCCATAGATCGCGTAGCCGGCAGCAACCTGCTGAGTGCCTGGCTGCAGGAAAGCTTTTTCGTTCAGCGGCTCGTTCTGGGTCAGGTATTCGTTCGGGCAACGCAGTACCGAGAAGATCGTGCCGACCGGGGCATTGATGTCGATGTTAGACGAGCCGTCCAACGGGTCGAATACCAGCAGGTACGCACCTTTCGGGTATTTGCCCGGGATCTGGTAGGCATTGTCCATTTCTTCGGACGCCATGCCGGCCAGGTGACCGCCCCATTCGTTGGCTTCGAGCAGGATCTCGTTGGAGATCACGTCGAGCTTCTTCTGCACTTCGCCTTGTACGTTTTCAGTGCCCATGCTGCCCAGAACACCACCCAGGGCGCCTTTGGACACGGCGTGGCTGATTTCCTTACAGGCACGCGCCACCACTTCGATCAGGAAGCGCAGATCGGCAGGAGTGTTGTTGCTGCGGGTCTGCTCAATCAAATAGCGACTCAAGGTAACGCGGGACATGGACGGCTCCGGTGGAATGGGGGGCTAAAACCCGCGCAGTTTACAGGGAGTCTGAAAACGTAGCGAGCGAAGACGCCCGGTAACGTGCGTTGGGGTGTAATTGCCTGCATGAGACGTGATTCGGCCTGGAGAGTTCAGGTACCGGGTTTAGCGTAGTTGGAAACGGAATGGATGGTAGCTCCGGATTTTTGTCGACCGATCGGCCGCCTTCGCGAGCAGGCTCGCTCCCACAGGGAATTGTGGTGACCACAAAATTGGCGTCCACTGAAGATCCAGTGTGGGAGCGGGCTTGCTCGCGAATGGCGCGCAGCGCCAGCCATTCTCAGGAATTGGTTGGAGGCTTGCGCAACAAGCTAAACGCCATCGCCCCCAAAAACACCACACTCAGCAACAACACCGCCCACAAACCAATCTTCTTCCAGTTGGTCTCCGTTACCGCCGCAGTGGTTGCCGTCGAAGTCTGCGTAGCCATCGCCTCCCCCTGAACCACCGCCTTGCCCAACGTCGCCAGCTTCTGCGGTTTGAAATCCGGAATCAGCGTCGCCAACGGCAGATTCGCCGTTTTCACATTCGGATTACCCAGCGCGAGACTGTAAGGGCCGGCGCCGCGCGCGAGGAAAATCACCTGCGTCGCCCGCACCGCGTACTTCACACTCGGTGCCTGCTCGCCCAGACCACCGCCGCGCTCATCCACCGTCAGCTTCAACTGCTGCACGGTTTGCCCGTAGAGCTGCAATTCGTTCTGCACGACGTCCTGGCCATTTTGCGTCAGGCGATACAGCAAACCACTGCTCAGGGTCTGCCACGGCAAACTGCTCTCGCGTCGGCCTGCCAGCGTCACCGGCGCCAGACTGTTCGGCTGCTTCAACTCAACCTGCACCCGCTCGACATTGAGCCCCATCGGCAACTGCCAGGTGTATTCCCCGGCCTTGGTGCTGCTGCCCGCCAATGACTGCGACCAGACCAATGGCAGGGGCAGGTTGCGTGGGTCGCTGCTTTTCAGTTGCGCCGAGGTCAGGATCGGTGCCGAACTCGGTGAATCCCACAGCAAGCGCACATAGCGCGCCGACTGCCCCGGCAAGTTCACCTCGTGTTGCTCGATGCGCTCATCGGCGAAGGTCAGCCGCGCCACTTGCCCTTCGCCCCACGGCTGCCAGTGCTGCAAGTCGTCACTGGCTTCGATGCTGAAACGCTGGAAGCCGTCGCGCTCGCTGGTCCAGTCGAGGATCAACTGTTGCAACGGCGCCTTGATCGAACTGGCGTCGAGCAGCCAGCCGCGCAGCACTTCTTCACCGGCCTCCAACTGACTGGACGGTTGCACTTCCACCAGCGTGCCCGTGGTGGTCGATTGCACGCGCACGTTCGGCGCACGCTCTGTGGCGTCGGCGGCGTTGTACAGCGGGAACCACTTCACCTCGTGCAATTGACCATCGTCGCGGGTTTGCGCCGATTCGCGGGCCAAGGCGTAAGCCTGAGGTTCGCCGGCAGCGTTGAATACGCGCAAGTCGCTGAGGTCGGTCTGGCGCGCCTGCAATTGCACATTCAGCGGTAGTTCGAGGCGATACCACGGGCCCTCGCCCGTCACCGACAGCGGCACCTGCGTGGCGAAGTCCGCCGGTTTTTCCTGAGCGCCGGCGACCATCACCACACCCAACGCCAACCACCCCAGATTCAGCATGCGACTCACGATGCAACTCCTTCGGTTTCCGGGGCTGGTTTTCCTGCCTCCGGGTCAGCTTCGACGCGTTTGGGTGGCAGCGGCGCGAGGTAGCCCACCACCAACAGCAACACGCCGACGCCGATAAACGAGACGATCCGGGCGAGGCCGCCACGGTTGCTCAATTCGACAAAAATCAGTTTGGCCACCACCAGCGCAATCAGCGCCGCACCGATCAGCCAGACTTCGCGACGATGACGCAGGTGTCCGCCGATCATCAGCCCCAGCGCCATCAGCGTCCAGGCGATGGACAATCCGGCCTGCACCAGCATAGAGGCGAGCAGTTGATCGAGCTCGAACGGAATGCCGGCCCAATGGTGCGCGGCGCGGGTCACCAACGCGGTGCAGAAAGCGAACAGCGAAACCCCGGCGACCAGTTGCGTAGCGTAATCGGCGTAGTCCTGACGGATCGACAGTTGCGACACCGCGCTGCGCGACCACACATAAACGCCGAACAAGGCGAACAGCAGGCCCAACTCCAACGGGTTGAGCAGTGGTACATACGGCAACGGTTCGGCGTTGCCATCGCTGACGCCATTGGCCAGCCAGAACCAGCCGAGCATCAACACCGCCAACGGTGCGGCCGCGTACAAGCGGTACTCGCGCGGGAATGCCAACACCGGCCACGGCCAGTGGCGCGGTGCGGCTGCCAGCAACAGATACAGGCTCGGCAGAATCGCCCAGCCCAGCCAACGCCAGGCGTTGTATTGCTCCGACAACAGCAACAAGCCGTAGCGCAATTCCAGCGCCAGCACACCGATCAGCAGCCAGCAGCCGAGCACATGCGCAGTGCGCAAAGCCCGTGTCGGCAGCATCGGCGCCAGACGCCGCAGGCTGAAGAAATGCACCGCAAACACCACCGCCCATGCCAGCCAGCCGAAATTGGCAGCCGGGTGAAAACGCGAATGCCACGAGACCAGCAACACCAGCCCAGCCACCGGAATCAGCAAGGTGCAGAGCAGAGCGAGCGACGGCCATTTCAGGCGCAATGCCAATACCGTCCACAACGCGACCATGAGCGCGGCGACCAGCAGCAATAGCGTATTTTCCAGATTCATCGGCGCAAAACGCATCACTTCGCTGAACCACGCCAACGCCCACCAGGCGGCGCCCCAGATCAACAACACTTCGGACAGACGTTGCAAGCTCAGCACATCAAACGCCGACGCGTGATTACCCAGTTGCAAACGCCAGGCCCCGATCATCGCCGCCAGACCCAGCACCAGTGGCGTCCAGAATCCACCATGGGCCAGCGGTCGCAGCCCTTCGCTGGACAGCGGCCCGAGCCACTCGGGGCCGGCCAGCAAAAACGCCGCGCCGCCAATCAATTGCAACAGCAGACCGAAAACAAAACTCACCCGCTGCTTGAGGTACAGGCTCAGCCAGATGATCAGCAAACCACTGGCGGCCCACACCGCACTCGCGGTCTGCCATGGCAGCACGAACAACACCGCCAGATTGATCAGCACCAGCCCGGCGAGCAGCACCACCGACAAACCGCGCAGCAGACGCACATCGCCGCGCACCATCTCGTCGCGCGCCGCGAGTAGCATGCCGGCGATCAGCGCCAGACCGATCAGAGACGCACTGAGCAAACCGCTCCAGCCGGCGCTGAACACCGCCGCCGAATCCTCGCCCGCGCCTTGCAGACGCAGCAGGAACAACGCGCCGCCGAGCAGTTGCACAGCGAATGCAGTGAACAGGAAGGTGCGCGATTGCAGGCGCAGACCAACGAACAACGTCGCCAGACCGGCCAGCGCCCAACTGATCGCCGTACCTTGGACAAAGAAGAACAACGGCGCCAGCGAATAGAGGAACGTCAGGCCCAGACACGCCAACACCGGCAGGCCTTGGCGCTCCCACGGCGAGGTCTGCTCCGGCGAGGCCTTGCGCAATTGATAGAAACTGAACAGCAACGCCGCACCGAGCATCAGCGCGCCAAGCGGAGCACCGTCGAGCAGGCTGCTTTCGCCGACATTCAATTGACTGATGAACGCCAGCGCCGCCCCCAGTTGCAGTAGCAAGGCGAAGGCCCGGGCGAACGGTCGATACTGACGCAGGCCCAGCCAGAAAATCCCCGCGCCCTCCACGGCCCATGCGGCCGAGGTCCAACGCGCATCCAGGCCCAGCGGAATCGCCAGACTGGCGAAAATCACCCCCAATGCCAGGCAGGTTTCGCCCAGCAGTACCGCGCGACCGCCCATCAGCACTTTGGCCAGGCCCATGTAAATCATGCCCAGCGCGAGGGCACTGAACGCGGCGGCAAATTCCAGATGCTGGACCAGCGCGAACTGCAGACCGAAGCCGACAATCGGCGGGCCGAACAGCATCGTGCCATCAACGTAATCGCCCTTGCGCGCCGACCATTTCAGCAGCGCTTCACGATCACCATCCGCCGGAGCGTCCGGCATATCCAGCAGTTTTCGCCGGGCAAACAGCAGGCCGATGGCGAGATACATGAGGAAGAACAGAATCAGGAACGGCTCGGTGCTCCACAGCAGTTCCGGCGTGTACGAACGCAGGCCCCAGGCGAAACCGATACCGAAGGTGCCGACGAAGCCGATCAGGTTGAGCAGGCGCCAGGCTTTGAACCAGGCAATGGCGAGAATGCCGGCGTTGAGCAGGGCGAAATAGCTGAACAGCGCGACGTGATTGCCGGCGCCGGTGGACGTCAGGATTGGCGCCGCGAACCCGCCCAGCGCCGCGACACACGCCAGCGCCAGAGAGTCCTGAGTAATCGCCAGGATCGCCGAGAACACCGTCACTGCCACCAGCAAGCCCAGGGCGGCGGACGGATCCAGCAACGGGTGCAGGCGCATCGCCGCAAACACCGTCAGGTACAACACCGCGATGCCGGTGCCTTGCAGCATCAACGCATAGCTGCTGTTGCGGTGCCGCAGCCACCAGCCCAGCGCCAGCAAGCCCAGCGCCGCAGCCGCGACCCCGGCATAACGCAATTCGATAGGCACCACCATGCCTTCGGTGGCGTAGCGCAGCAGAAAGGCCAGACCGAAGAACAACAACACCACGCCGACCCGCAATACGGTGTTGCCGCCGAACAGCCAGTTGCGTGCCGCGCTAATTGCGCGCTCGATGAGGTTCGGGCCACGGGGTTCGGCGGGGCGCTTGGGTTCAGGTTCGGGCGTGACGGCGTCCAGACGCCAGACATCGTCCGGCAACGGTTGGCTGGTTTCGCGAGCGACGGCGGACAGTGGTTCCAGATCGGCCGACAGTTCCCAGACCAGTTCGGGGGCCGGGGCCTTTTCGACGACGTTGACAGGTTCGGCCAATGGCTCGCTAACCGGTGCCGCACTCGGTGGCGGAGCAGCATGAACCGGCGCACCTTCGAGCAGAAACAGGCGCTGTTCAATGCCCTGCAAGGCAACCTTCGCCTGTTCAAGTTGATGCTGCTGTTGCGCAGCCTGCGCGCCCAGCCGCGCGATCCGCAGCGCTTGCCCGATCGCCAACCCCAGCAACGCGCCCAGCAGCGCATCACTGAACGACTCGTCGAGCAGCCAGCCGAGCACCAGCCCGATCAACATGAACATCCATTGCATGGTCGATATCCCTAAGCGGCCCCATGATGGGGCAATCCCGGCAGTTGCTTCAGTCTAGGCACAATCTACTGTGGGAGCGGGCTTGCTCGCGAAGGCGTTGTGTCAGTCGATATTAAAATTGACTGACACACCACCTTCGCGAGCAAGCCCGCTCCCACAAGGGGTCTCGTGACGACTGATACGGCCCGGTAACCGGCGCTCAGTATATCGATCCGGCCCAACAAACGTTGGGCCTTGCGCACATTTGTGGCGAAAAGTTACTCCAGCGCTTTCCAGATATCCGTGGCGTACTCGCGAATCGTCCGGTCGGAGGAGAACCAGCCCATTCGCGAGGTGTTGAGCACTGCCGAACGCCACCAGTTATTGCTGTCGTGCCAATGCGCTTCGACGCGTTTCTGCGCTTCCCAGTACGAATCGAAGTCGGCGCAGACCAGGAAGCGGTCATAGTCCACCAGCGAATCGATCAGCCCGGTGTAGCGCGACGTATCATCCGGCGAGAACACGCCACTGCGGATCGCTTGCAACACATCGTTGAGGCGATGGGACGCAGCGATGTCCGGCGCAGCGCTGAACTCGTGGTTCTGTTTGCGCGCTTCAACCTGCTGGGCGCTGAGGCCGAAGATGAACATATGCTCAGCGCCGATGCGCTCGCACATTTCCACGTTGGCGCCATCCAGCGTGCCGATGGTCAGCGCACCGTTGAGGCCGAACTTCATGTTGCTGGTGCCCGAGGCTTCGAACCCGGCAGTGGAAATCTGCTCGGACAAATCCGCTGCCGGGATGATGCTTTCCGCCAGGCTGACGTTGTAGTTGGGCAGGAACACCACTTTCAGCAGGCCACGCACGGTCGGGTCGTTGTTGACCACCCGGGCGATGTCGTTGGTCAGTTTGATGATCAGTTTGGCTTGGTGATAACTCGCGGCAGCCTTACCGGCAAAGATCTTCACCCGCGGCACCCAGTCGACTTCCGGCTCGGCGCGAATCGCCTGATACAGCGCCACGGTGTGCATCAGGTTGAGCAACTGGCGTTTGTATTCGTGGATGCGTTTGACCTGCACGTCGAACATCGCCGCCGGGTTGACCGCGATTCCCAGCCGTTCGTGAATCAGATAGGCCAGGGCCTTTTTGCTGTGCAGGCGCTGTTCGGCGAAGGCCTTGCGGAACGCGGTTTTCTCGGCGAACGGTTCGAGATCAAGCAGGCGCTCTTCAGGGTTGTCGAGCAAGTCCGGGCCCAGTGCGTCGACCAGCATAGAGGTCAGCTCAGAGTTGGCCTGATACAGCCAGCGGCGGAAGGTGATGCCGTTGGTTTTGTTGTTGATCCGATCCGGATACAACTTGTGCAGCTCGGAAAACACCGTGCTGCGCATCAACTGCGTGTGCAATCCGGACACGCCGTTAACGCTGTGCGAACCGAGGAAGGCGAGGTTACCCATGCGTACGCGGCGGCCGTTGTCTTCCTCGATCAGCGACACGGCACGCAGCACGTCGAAATCGTGGATGCCTTTGGCCCGCAGCGAATCAATGTGCTGGGCGTTGATCAGGTAAATGATCTGCATGTGCCGCGGCAGCATGCGTTCCATCAAGCCCACCGGCCAGGTTTCCAACGCTTCCGGCAGTAGCGTGTGGTTGGTGTAAGACAGCGTGTCGACGGTGACTTGCCACGCCGCATCCCAGGCTACGTCATAGACGTCGACCAGTTGGCGCATCAGTTCGGCGACGGCAATCGAGGGGTGAGTATCGTTGAGTTGGATGGCGGCGTGATCGCCGAGGGTCAGCACCGAGGTGTGCATATTACGGTGACGACGCAGCAGATCCTGCAGCGAGGCGGCGACGAAGAAATATTCCTGACGCAGACGCAGTTCTTGCCCGGCTTCGGTGCTGTCTGCCGGGTAGAGCACGCGGGAGATACTTTCGGCGCGGGCCACTTCGGCGACCGCGCCCAAGTGGTCGCCAGCGTTGAAGCGCTCCAGATGCAAATCTTCCATGGCCCGGGCGCGCCACAGCCGCAAGGTGTTGACGCTCGCCCCGCGCCAGCCGACCACCGGCGTGTCGTAGGCAATCGCCCGCACGATTTCCGCCGGCGACCAGACTTGTCTGGTTTTGCCGCTGGCATCGGTGACGGTTTCAACACTGCCGCCGAAGCCGATGGAGTAAACGACTTCCGGCCGTTCGAACTCCCACGGGTTGCCGAAATCCAGCCAGTGTTCGGTCTGCTCCTGCTGCCAGCCATCGACGATGGCCTGCCGGAACAGGCCGTGCTCGTAGCGGATGCCGTAGCCGTGGCCGGCGATGCCGAGGGTCGACATGCTTTCCATGAAACATGCCGCCAGGCGACCGAGGCCACCGTTGCCGAGCGCCGCGTCGGGCTCCAGTAAACGGATGCGTTCCAGATCGACACCGAGTTCGGTCAAGGCTTCACGGGCAACGTCGAGCAGGCCGAGGTTGCTCAGGCTATCGTAGAGCAGGCGCCCGATGAGGAACTCCAGCGAGAGGTAATAGACGCGTTTCTGGCCTTTGCGGTAGATCTGCCGGGTGTGGTCCATCCAGTGTTCGACCATGTGATCGCGCGCCGCCAGGGCAATGGCTTCGAACCAGTCATGGTCGAAGGCGTGATCAGGGTCTTTGCCCACCGCGTAGGTGAGTTTGGTCAGGACGGCGTCGCGAAATGCGGCCACCTCTGCTTCGCGAACTAGTGGTTCTTGAGTCATCGATAGGACCTCGGGCGAGCGGGGAATTGTCTGAGCCTAGACGGTCTGACCGACGGTAGCGGCGCAGGTTCGGCAGTTTTTCCTGAGACGCTGAGATCGTCCGGCAATCGCTTGGCGAATGCGCTAATGAATGCAGGGGCCGTGCCGAATTCTCCCCCTGATATTGGCCGCCAGGAAAAAATCTGGCGAAAGGTTGTTCAAAAATCCACCAGTCCCGGTATGATCGCGCGCCCTGATGCACACACGCCTGGTAACTCCCGATGATGAAGCCCAACCTGATTGCCGCCGCCGAGATCGATCGTCTCGATACGTGGGCCAAATATTCGGCCCCGATGTGTGGCTCTTGCATGTCCAGCTGCTGCACGCTGCCGGTCGAGGTCAAGATCAAGGATCTGGTGCGCATCGGTGTGGTCGACGAGTTCGAGCTGGGCGACCCGCCGAAGAACATCGCCAAGCGTCTGCAAAAGGAAGGGCTGGTCGAGCGCTTCAATCAGAAGTCGGGCATCTTCACCCTCCAGCGCATGAGCAACAACGATTGCTACTACCTGGATCGTAAGAGCCGCCTGTGCACCATTTATGACAAGCGCCCGGACACTTGCCGTAATCACCCGAAAATCGGCCCGCGTCCGGGGTATTGCGCGTACAAGCCCAAGGAAGTGGTGCGCGAGCAGAATTTCCGCGCGATCGAGAAGTTTTGATCTGACCTGAGATTTTCGGCGGCTTATCGGCCGCCTTCGCGAGCAAGCCCGATCCCACACTAGATCTTTTCAGTGAACACACATTTTGTGTACACCAGAGATCCACTGTGGGAGCGGGCTTGCTCGCGAAGAGGCCAGCAAAAACACCGCACCCGTCTCGGTTAAATCCCGGACAAACAAAAACGCCCCCGGTCTCGCGACCGGGGGCGTTTTCATTCAGCCTGAACTAATGACTCAGTTCTTGGCTTTCTTGGCAGCGCGGGTACGCTCGCTTTCGTCCAGGATCTTCTTGCGAAGACGGATGGACTTAGGCGTCACTTCGCACAGCTCATCTTCCTGGATGTATTCCAGAGCTTGTTCCAGAGTGAACTTCACTGGTGGAACCAGAGCGATGGTTTCGTCTTTACCCGAAGCACGCATGTTGTCGAGCTTCTTGCCTTTGGTCGGGTTCACGCCCAGGTCGTTGTCGCGGCTGTTCTGACCAACGATTTGACCGTTGTAGATCTCTTGGCCGTGTTCTACGAACAGCTTGCCACGAGCCTGCAGGGTTTCCAGCGAGTAGGTCAGTGCCTTGCCGGTTTCAACCGAAACCAGAACGCCGTTCTGACGGCCGGACATGTGGCCGGACTTCACGGTGTCGTAGCGATCGAAGATCGAGGTCAGGATGCCAGCACCGTTGGTCAGGGTCAGGAACTGGTTACGGAAACCGATCAGACCGCGAGCAGGGATGTTGTATTCCAGACGAACACGGCCCTTGCCATCCGGCACCATGTTGCTCAGGTCGCCCTTACGCAGACCCATCTCTTCCATGACCTTGCCCTGAGCTTCTTCAGGGATGTCGATGGTCACGTTTTCGAACGGCTCTTGCTTGACGCCGTCTACTTCACGAATGATCACTTCCGGACGGCCCAGGGCCAGTTCGAAGCCTTCGCGACGCATGGTTTCGATCAGTACCGAGAGGTGCAGCTCACCACGGCCGGAAACCTTGAACTTGTCAGCGGTGTCGCCTTCTTCAACGCGCAGAGCAACGTTGTACAGCAGCTCTTTGTCCAGACGATCCTTGATGTTACGGGACGTCACGAACTTGCCTTCTTTACCGCAGAATGGCGAGTCGTTTACCTGGAAGGTCATGGAAACGGTTGGCTCGTCAACGGTCAGCGGCTTCATCGCCTCGACAGTGTCCGGGTGGCACAGGGTGTCGGAGATGAACAGCGAATCCATACCGCTGATGCAAACGATGTCGCCTGCTGCAGCTTCTTCAACGTCGACGCGGTGCAGACCGTGGTGACCCATCAGCTTCAGGATACGGCCGTTGCGACGCTTGCCGTCAGCACCGATAGCCACAACCGGGGTGTTCGGCTTGACGCGACCACGAGCGATACGGCCAACGCCGATAACACCCAGGAAGCTGTTGTAGTCCAGAGCGGAAATCTGCATCTGGAACGCGCCGTCACGGTCAACAGCCGGAGGCGGAACGTGGTCGACGACCGCTTGGTACAGCGGGGTCATGTCTTCAGCCATGGCGGTGTGATCCAGACCGGCGATGCCGTTCAGGGCCGAGGCGTAAACAACCTGGAAGTCCAGTTGTTCTTCGGTAGCACCGAGGTTGTCGAACAGGTCGAAGATCTGGTCCAGAACCCAGTCCGGACGCGCGCCTGGACGGTCAACCTTGTTGATCACCACGATTGGACGCAGGCCGGCTTCGAAAGCCTTCTTGGTCACGAAACGGGTTTGCGGCATAGGGCCGTCTTGAGCGTCAACCAGCAGCAGAACGGAGTCAACCATCGACATTACGCGTTCAACTTCGCCGCCGAAGTCGGCGTGGCCCGGGGTGTCCACGATGTTGATGTGGTAGCCGTTCCAGTTGATGGCGGTGTTTTTCGCCAGAATGGTAATACCGCGCTCTTTTTCCTGGTCGTTGGAGTCCATCACGCGCTCGTCGTTGAGCTCGTTGCGCTCCAGGGTGCCGGATTGACGCAGGAGTTTGTCTACCAGGGTGGTTTTACCATGGTCAACGTGGGCAATGATGGCGATGTTGCGTAGATTTTCGATCACTTGTGTATCTCGATCAGAGGATTCGGTTTGCTGACAAGTCTTGGCAGCGATTAGCAGTAGTGTCCGGCATGGCCGTTACAGCTTGACGGCGGTGTCGGGGGGCCGGTGACGCAGGCCACAGGCAAACAGCCCCGGGCACTTAGCTCGGTCGATAAACGCGCACATTGGCATGCCCCTCACTGAGCAAATGGTGGGCATGCAGGCGACTCATCACGCCTTTGTCGCAATACAGCAGGTACTGGCGAGTAGGGTCCAGTTCCTTGAAACGTGCGTTCACTGCATAGAACGGCATCGTCTGTACCTCTATGCCGGCAAGCTCCAGCGGTTCGTCTTCAGCGGCATCCGGGTGACGGATGTCGATGACGATCTGACCGGCCAGTGCTTCGCCGACTTCTTCAATTTGCAAATCCTGGCCCAATTCGTCGATGACTCGATCGATCGCCACCAGTTTGGCGTTGGCGAGCGCACGCTCGAGCACCGCCATGTCGAATTCTTTCTCTTCGTGCTCAACGCGGCCACGCTTGGCGGCAGTCTTCGGATTGACCGAGATGACCCCGCAGTATTCCGGCATGTGCCGGGCAAAATCGGCGGTGCCGATCTCGTTGGCCGTGTCGATGATGTCCTGCTTGTGGGCGACGATCAGCGGGCGCAGGACCAGTTTGTCGGTTACGCAATCGATCACCGACAGATTCGGCAGCGTCTGGCTCGACACCTGGGAGATCGCTTCACCGGTGACCAGCGCATCGATATGCAGGCGGTCAGCGATGGCGGAGGACGCGCGCAACATCATACGCTTCAATACGACGCCCATATGACTGTTATCGACTTTGCCGAGAATTTCGCCCAGCACTTCTTCAAATGGAACACTGACAAATAGCACGCGTTGCGAGCTGCCGTACTTCTTCCAGATGAAATGCGCGACTTCCATCACGCCCAATTCGTGGGCCCGCCCGCCGAGATTGAAGAAGCAGAAGTGCGCCATCAGGCCGCGGCGCATGATCTGGTAGGCCGCAACGGTCGAGTCAAAGCCGCCGGACATCAATACCAGCGTCTGCTCCAACGCACCAAGCGGGTAACCGCCGATGCCGTTGTGCTGGCTGTGGATGACAAACAACCGTTTGTCGCGAACTTCGATACGAACTTCGATTTGCGGCGCTTTTAGGTCAATCCCGGCGGCACCGCACTCACGGCGCAGCTTGCTGCCGACGTATTTTTCTACGTCCATCGAGCTGAACGTGTGCTTGCCTGCACGCTTGCAGCGCACCGAGAAAATCTTCCCGGCCAGCGCATCGCCGTAGTGCTGTTTGCACTTTTCGGTGATGTCGTCAAAGTCACCTAACGGGTACTCGTCGATCTGCAAAAAGTGCGCGATGCCCGGCATGCAGGTCAGACGCTCACCCATCTCTTTCAAGGCTTTGGGGTCGGTAACGCGGGTTTCCAGCTCGAGGTTGTCCCACACACCGTTCACCACCACAGCCGGGTCCAGATCGCGGAGCACGGCACGGATGTTCTTGGCCAGCTGGCGGATGAATTTCGTCCGGACAGGTCGGCTTTTGATGGTGATCTCGGGGAAGACTTTTACGATTAGTTTCATGAAAACAGCGCGCGCAGGGCCAGCCGAAAAAGGGGGGCGCGGATTATAGCGGAAATTGCTCAAGGTTTAACCAGTTAATGTGCAGAACGTTTTGCGCGCACCAAAACGGGTCATTTTTCAATTCGCACGCTACATTAGGGGGCGATATTTTCGCCTTCACGGCGCTTTGCACCTTTAGAAGCGTGAATTTGGGGCAAAAAACCCATGCTGGGGCACTGGCATGCAATTTGCTCCCTTGTGAGGCAGGTTGCCTTGGCAGAGTATCTGCGCCGGCATCACCCATATTAAGGGCATCCACTACCAAGCCCTAAGCCACCCGGAGGACACTATGTCGAAGTCGGTTCAACTCATCAAAGATCATGACGTCAAGTGGATTGATCTGCGCTTCACGGACACCAAAGGCACTCAGCACCACGTGACCATGCCGGCTCGCGATGCGCTGGAAGACGACTTCTTCGAAGTCGGCAAGATGTTCGACGGTTCCTCCATCGCGGGCTGGAAAGGCATCGAAGCCTCCGACATGATCCTGCTGCCGGACGACGAAACGGCCGTGCTCGACCCGTTCACCGAAGACGCGACCCTGATTCTGGTCTGCGACATCATCGAACCGTCGACCATGCAAGGTTACGATCGTGACCCGCGCGCCATCGCTCACCGCGCCGAGGAATACCTGAAGACCACCGGTATCGGTGACACTGTGTTCGCCGGTCCAGAACCAGAATTCTTCATCTTCGACGAAGTGAAGTTCAAGTCGGACATCTCCGGCTCGATGTTCAAAATCTACTCCGAACAAGGCTCGTGGATGTCCGACCAGGACATCGAAGGCGGCAACAAAGGTCACCGTCCAGGCGTCAAAGGTGGCTACTTCCCGGTTCCGCCGTTCGACCACGACCACGAAATCCGTACTGCCATGTGCAACGCACTGGAAGAAATGGGCCAGACCGTTGAAGTTCACCACCACGAAGTGGCAACTGCCGGTCAGAACGAGATCGGTGTCAAGTTCAACACCCTGGTGAAGAAAGCTGACGAAGTTCAGACGCTGAAATACGTTGTACACAACGTTGCCGACGCCTACGGCCGCACCGCTACCTTCATGCCGAAGCCGCTGTACGGCGACAACGGTTCGGGTATGCACGTACACATGTCCATCGCCAAAGATGGCAAGAACACCTTCGCTGGCGAAGGCTATGCGGGCCTGTCCGAAACCGCTCTGTACTTCATCGGCGGCATCATCAAGCACGGTAAGGCCCTGAACGGCTTCACCAACCCGGCTACCAACTCCTACAAGCGTCTGGTGCCAGGCTTCGAAGCTCCGGTCATGCTGGCCTACTCGGCCCGCAACCGTTCCGCCTCGATCCGTATTCCTTACGTCAACAGCCCACGCGGCCGTCGTATCGAAGCACGTTTCCCGGATCCGGCTGCCAACCCGTACCTGGCTTTCGCAGCTCTGCTGATGGCCGGCCTGGACGGTATCCAGAACAAGATCCACCCAGGCGATGCCGCTGACAAAAACCTGTACGACCTGCCGCCTGAAGAGGCGAAAGAGATCCCACAAGTTTGCGGCAGCCTGAAAGAAGCCCTGGAAGAGCTGGACAAGGGCCGTGCGTTCCTGACCAAGGGCGGCGTGTTCTCCGACGACTTCATCGACGCTTACATCGCGCTGAAATCCGAAGAAGAAATCAAGGTCCGCACCTTCGTACACCCACTGGAATATGAGCTGTACTACAGCTGCTGATCCGGTAGCGCTGCGCTACGCGGCGTGACAAAAAGAGGCCTCCTTCGGGTAATGCCGATCAGTTAAGCCCTTTTGCTTGACCTTTGGCCGCAAGAAATCAAAATCCGATGCCTGAATAGGCATCGGATTTTTTTATGCGTCTGGCTCGGGCACTGGAACTCACCCACAACTTCGTCTCGACTCCCAACTCCCTCGAAGGGTTGGACTCGTTGCTTGATCCATCTCTGGTCGAACAGGCATTGGAGCAGGCCGGTGTAGCCACTTTGCGCAGGCGACGCTTACCTTTGGAAATGATGCTTTGGTGCGTCATCTCCATGGCGTTTTTTCGACGCATGTCGGCGTGGGATGTGGTCAGTCGCATGAACATCATGCTGCCTGGGCAACGTCCGCTGGTCGCGCCCAGCGCCGTAGTCCAAGCCCGTCAGCGGCTGGGCAGCGAGGCCGTACGACAAGTCTTCGATCTGACTCAGAAAAGCTGGCATGAAGCGGCCAGTCATCCGACCTGGGCCGGGTTGCGCTTGCTGGGTGTCGACGGCGTCGTCTGGCGTACGCCCGATACACCGGAAAACCGTGCGCGTTACGACTCCGCCAGCAACCAGCATGGCGATACTGGTTTTCCTCAGGTGCGCATGGTTTGCCAAATGGAATTGACCAGTCACTTACTGATTGGCAGCGCGTTTGACGGCTATCGCAGCAACGAGATGAAACTGGCGGAGCAACTGATCGAAACCACCCCCGATCACTCGCTGACGCTGTTCGATCGCGGCTTTTATTCCTTGGGGTTGCTGCATCAATGGCAGCAAGCAGGCATCGAGCGACATTGGTTGATGCCGCTGAAAAAAGGCTCGCAGTACGAAGTGCTTCAGCGTTTGGGGCGCCACGATGCTGTGGTCTCGTTGAGTACTTCGCCGCAGGCCCGCAAGCAATGGCCTGGATTGCCGGAGCGCCTGACTGCGCGGCTTCTGAGCAAAACCGTCAAGGGCAAGGTTTGTCAGATACTGACGTCGATGGCCGACTCATTACGCTTCCCGTCCGACGAAATCGTCGATCTCTACAGCCAGCGATGGGAGATCGAGTTAGGGTTTAGAGAAATGAAGCAGACCCTGCTGAACAGCAGCTATACGCTGCGCAGCAAGACGCCCGAAATGATTGAGCAGGAACTGTGGGGCGTGTTGTTGGGCTACAACCTGTTGCGTTATCAGATGGTGGAGATGAGCCGCCATTGTCCAGGCATCCATCCATGCGAACTGAGCTTCACCGCGTGCACTTGGGCGATCTTGGGGTTTATCAACGGCGTTTCTGCGGATCGTTCGGGGAACATCCCCAAATATCTCGCAGAGTTGCATGCCTCAGCCCCGCATTATGTCCTGCCACATCGACGCGAGGAGCGCATTTATCCTCGGGCAATCAGGCTCAAATCGCCGAAGTATCCGATCAAAAACAAAAATGCCAGTCAGCTTAACTGACTGGCATTAGCCTCCTTCGGGAGGCCTTTTTTATTGCCGCAATTTATGAAGTGACGCAAATCCACTGTGGGAGCGAGCCTGCTCGCGAATGCGCTGGGTCATTGACAGAGATGGCGACTGACACGACGTCTTCGCGAGCAGGCTCGCTCCCACAGGGGATTTTGGCGCCTGAATGATCTCTGGATGTGTGCCAGGTTAGGCCAACTGACGCGTCTGTCCTATGCTGCACCCATCGTTTTCAATCCCGGTCGATTTCATGGGTCGCACCTTTCTCTACATTCTGCTGCTGATCGCCCTGCCCGCCGCCGCACAGATCTACAAGTACACCGATGCCAACGGCAACACGGTGTACAGCGATCATTCGCCGGACGGCGTCAAGGCGCAGGCGGTGGAGCTGCCGCCGCTAAACAGCGTCGAATCTCAGCCGCCGAGTGCACCAGTGGCGCCCAGCACCGATAACCGCGAACCACCGCGCAGCGCCTACGCCATTCTCGAACTCGCCGGCCTGCCCACCGAAGAAGCCCTGCGCGCCAACAACGGCACGTTCACGGTCAATGTGCTGATCAAGCCGCGCCTGCAACCGGCGCACCTTTTGCGACTGGTGCTGGACGACCAACCCTACGGCCAGCCGAGCAATGTGCCGATCCTGCAACTGGTTAACGTTGATCGCGGCGATCATCGCCTCGCAGTGCAGGTGATCGACGGCCAATCGATCATCCAGCAGAGCCCGGTGGTGGTGTTTACCGTGCAACGGGTGCACAAGCCATGAGCCGCGCGTGGCTGATCGCTGTGCTGGCCCTGACCGCGCTGCAAGCCTCGGCGGAGGTGTTCACCTACATCGACGCTCAAGGCAATCGCGTCTACACCGACCAGCCACGGGGCAATGCCAAGCGCGTGCCGCTGGCGACCAGCAATCGCATGCCGGCCAACCCCACCGCGGCCGCGCCGATCACAACGGCGAAAAAATCCCCGGAGCAACCGTTGTTCCACTACGACATGCTCCGTGTTCTGGTGCCCGAGCCGGACGCGACCATTCGCAGCAGCGCTGGCGAAGTGATCGTCAGCGTCACCAGCGAGCCGGGTCTGCAAGCAGGTCATCGCTATCGCCTGTTGCTGGACGGCAAGGCCACCGGCGAGCCAGGCCTGAGCCCGGTATTTCCACTGAACAACATAGACCGTGGCAGCCACAGCCTTTCTGTCGAGATTCTCGATGCGCAGGGCCGCACCGTAGAACGCACCGCTAATCAGCCCTTCCACATGCTGCGCATTTCGTTGGCGCAAAAGCGCCAGGTCAAACCCTGCGTCGCCAAAGATTACGGCATACGTGCGGAATGCCCGCTGAAAGATAAACCCGAAGAACCGAAAAATCCTTTCCTGCGTTTCTTCTAACGCCGCTCAGCTTTGCGCACTATATTGGTGCAGCAAGCTCCACGCTTCCCACATACCAACCCATTTTGGTTCGAAAGTACCCGCGAAGGCTGGCGGACTGCCACGCAAACGAGCGTCAAACGCCCGTTTCAGGGGTTGAACGCTTCTTTTCGGAGCCTTGGTTTGGTTTTTGCATTTTCCGTTTCACGACGCTTGCTTCTTGCGCACGCTCCGCCCCAAAAGAGGCCCTGATGACTATAAGTGACGCAATTCATCGTTTACTGCTCGACAACCTGACCACCGCCACCATCCTGCTCGACGCCGAATTGCGCCTCGAGTACATGAACCCGGCGGCGGAAATGCTGCTGGCCATCAGCGGCCAGCGTAGCCATGGGCAGTTCATCAGCGAGTTATTTACCGAGTCCACCGAGGCGCTCAACTCCCTGCGCCAGGCGGTTGAACAGGCGCATCCGTTCACCAAGCGCGAAGCGATGCTCACCGCCCTCACCGGCCAGACCCTGACGGTGGATTACGCGGTGACGCCGATCCTCAGCAACGGCGCGACCCTGCTCCTGCTGGAAGTCCACCCGCGAGATCGCCTGCTGCGGATTACCAAGGAAGAGGCGCAGCTGTCGAAACAGGAAACCAGCAAGATGCTGGTGCGCGGCCTCGCCCATGAAATCAAGAATCCCCTCGGCGGCATCCGTGGCGCGGCGCAACTGCTGGCCCGCGAACTGCCGGAAGACAGCCTGCGCGACTACACCAACGTGATCATTGAAGAGGCCGACCGCCTGCGCAATCTGGTCGACCGCATGCTCGGTTCGAACAAGTTGCCGTCGTTGGCCATGTGCAACGTTCACGAGGTGCTCGAGCGTGTGTGCCAATTGGTCGAAGCCGAAAGCCAGGGTTGCATCACCTTGGTGCGCGATTACGACCCAAGCATTCCCGACGTGTTGATCGACCGCGAGCAAATGATTCAGGCCGTGCTGAATATCGTGCGCAACGCGATGCAGGCGATCAGCAGCCAGAACGAGCTGCGTCTGGGCCGCATCAGCCTGCGTACCCGAACCATGCGTCAATTCACCATTGGCCACGTCCGCCATCGTCTGGTGACCAAGATCGAGATCATCGACAACGGCCCGGGCATCCCGGCGGAACTTCAGGAAACCATCTTCTTTCCCATGGTCAGCGGCCGTCCGGACGGTACCGGGCTGGGCCTGGCCATTACCCAGAACATCATCAGCCAGCACCAGGGCCTGATCGAGTGTGACAGCCACCCAGGCCACACCACGTTCTCGATCTTTCTGCCACTGGAACAAGGAGCCACATCGACATGAGCCGTAGTGAAACCGTGTGGATCGTCGATGACGACCGTTCTATCCGTTGGGTTCTGGAAAAAGCCTTGCAGCAGGAAGGCATGACCACCCAAAGTTTCGACAGCGCCGATGGCGTGATGAGTCGGCTGGCTCGGCAGCAGCCGGATGTGATCATTTCCGACATCCGCATGCCGGGCGCCAGCGGTCTGGACCTGTTGGCGCGGATCCGCGAGCAGCACCCACGCCTGCCGGTCATTATCATGACCGCTCATTCCGATCTGGACAGCGCTGTCGCCTCCTATCAGGGCGGCGCGTTCGAGTACCTGCCAAAGCCTTTTGACGTTGATGAGGCAGTATCGCTGGTCAAGCGCGCCAACCAGCACGCCCAAGAGCAGCAAGGCCTGGAAGTGGTGCCAGCGCTGACCCGCACGCCAGAAATCATCGGCGAAGCGCCGGCGATGCAGGAAGTGTTTCGCGCTATCGGCCGCTTGAGCCACTCCAACATCACCGTGCTGATCAACGGTGAATCCGGTACTGGTAAAGAACTGGTCGCCCACGCCCTGCACCGCCACAGCCCGCGCGCAGCCTCACCGTTCATCGCGCTGAACATGGCGGCGATCCCCAAGGATCTGATGGAATCCGAACTGTTCGGCCATGAGAAAGGCGCGTTCACCGGCGCCGCCAACCTGCGTCGCGGTCGCTTTGAACAGGCAGACGGCGGCACGCTGTTCCTCGATGAAATCGGTGACATGCCGGCTGACACCCAGACGCGTCTGTTGCGCGTATTGGCTGACGGCGAGTTCTATCGTGTTGGCGGTCATGTGCCGGTCAAGGTCGACGTGCGGATCATCGCCGCGACCCACCAGAATCTGGAAACCCTGGTGCATGCCGGGAAATTCCGTGAAGACTTGTTCCACCGTCTCAACGTGATCCGCATCCACATTCCGCGCCTGTCGGATCGTCGTGAAGACATTCCGACCCTGGCCAAGCACTTCCTCAGCCGCGCCGCGCAGGAACTGGCAGTGGAGCCGAAGCTGCTGAAAAGCGAGACCGAGGAATACCTGAAAAACCTGCCGTGGGGCGGCAACGTACGTCAGTTGGAGAACACCTGCCGCTGGATCACCGTGATGGCGTCCGGGCGCGAAGTGCATATCAGCGACTTGCCGCCAGAACTGCTCAACCTGCCGCAGGACTCGGCGCCGGTGACCAATTGGGAGCAGGCGTTGCGCCAGTGGGCGGATCAGGCATTGGCGCGTGGCCAGTCGAGTTTGCTCGATAGCGCGGTGCCGGCGTTTGAGCGGATCATGATCGAGACCGCTTTGAAACATACCGCTGGGCGTCGTCGCGATGCAGCGGTATTGCTCGGTTGGGGGCGCAATACCCTGACGCGCAAGATCAAGGAACTGGGGATGAAGGTTGATGGTGGGGATGATGACGAGGGGGATGAGGCTTAACGCATAATAGGCGAGCACCCGACATCCCCTGTGGGAGCGGGCTTGCTCGCGAATGCGGTGGGTCATTGAAATATAGGGTGACTGACACGACGCCTTCGCGAGCAAGCCCGCTCCCACATTGGGTTCTCCGTGCACCGCATGAATGCACGATGACCTGTGATCGGGCACTGCCAGTCTTTCGAAAGACCACCTCAGAACATTAAAGGCTCACCCTTCAACAATAACGAAAGCCCCGAATCCCGGGGCTTTCGCGTTTCCGTTCAACTTTTTTGTTTCAACAGATTAAAACCTGGCACGCACCCTGCAATACCTCTCACAGGTGATTCGTTTCACCACCCGTTTCGGGGACCTTGGTACAGGCAGGCCGGGGGTTCCCTCTTTACACCGGACTGACGCTGCTAGCGAAGTCCAGCCTTTTGGGAGCCCTGATACAGGCAGGTCAGGGATTCCCGCTTTTATTGCTCCCGGAGATGGATCTCCAGCCGCCAGCGGTCATCGACTTCGCTCCCGGCCCAGTCTCCTTGCAGCGGCCGCGCCGCCAGCACCGTCAGCAACAACCCACCGTCACTTGCTCGCGTACGCCAGTTCACGTCCTTGCCGTTGAGCTTGAGCTGGCCTTTCTGCGCCCGGCCTTCAGCCTGAAAAAGTAGCGCCACAGTGCCATCGATTATTTCACCGTGCAGCTTCGGTTCGTTGTTGAACCACACCACCAGACCGCCATCCGTCACCTCGACCTGCTGCAGCACGCTGGGGTCAGGCGTAGTGAGGCGGCCGATCATTAAACCAATCATCACGCCGACAATCGCTAGCGAGCCGATCACTCGCGGCAATAGTTTCGAACGGTTGTCCACAGGCGGCGTAGAATGCCGCTCATCTTTACCTTCGGAGCCGTGCATGTTTCACGTCATCCTTTTTCAACCAGAAATTCCGCCGAATACCGGCAACGTTATCAGGCTGTGCGCCAACAGCGGCTGCCACCTGCATTTGATCGAACCGCTGGGCTTCGAGATGGACGACAAGCGCTTGCGCCGGGCCGGTCTCGACTACCACGAATATGCCACGCTGCAACGTCATGCCGATCTGGCCAGTTGTCTGGAGAGCCTGGGTAACCCACGCTTGTTCGCGTTCACCACCAAGGGTTCGCGGCCATTCCATGATGCCGCGTTCGTTGCGGGCGATGCGTTCATCTTCGGCCCGGAAAGCCGTGGCCTGCCCCCAGAGGTACTGGACGCCCTGCCCGCCGAGCAGCGCCTGCGCCTGCCGATGCGTGAAGGCTGCCGCAGCCTGAACCTGTCCAACACCGTCGCGGTGGCCGTGTACGAAGCCTGGCGCCAGAACGGCTTCAAGTAACACCACAAAACAAATGTGGGAGCGAGCCTGCTCGCTAAAGCGGTGTATCAGTCGACAAAAACGTCATCTGACACGCCCTCTTCGCGAGCAGGCTCGCTCCCACATGGGTGTTGCTAAACCGTCTTACTGAACGGTTGGCGTCTCGCCGCTTTCCTGCATGCGCTGCAGCTCTTGCGCGTACAGGGCGTCGAAGTTCACCGGAGCCAGCATCAGTGCCGGGAACGAACCACGGGTCACCAGGCTGTCGAGGGTCTCACGTGCGTAAGGGAACAGGATGTTCGGGCAGAACGCACCCAGAGTGTGGCTCATCGAAGCCGGGTCGAGGTTCTTGATCAGGAAGATACCGGCCTGTTGCACTTCAGCGATGAAAGCCACTTCGTCACCGTTTTTCACGGTCACGGACAGGGTCAGTACGACTTCGAAGAAATCGCCTTCCAGTTCTTTCTGGCGCGTGTTCAGATCCAGACCGACGCTCGGATCCCACTGCTGGCGGAAGATCGCCGGGCTTTTCGGGGCTTCGAAGGACAGGTCGCGTACGTAGATGCGCTGCAAGGAGAATTGCGGTGCGGTTTCTTCTTCGCTGGCTGCAGTGTTCTGTTGGTCAGTCATCTCAGATCCTTTCTGATCTTGGGTCTTTAGGGATTGCTGTACGTGGGTGCAGCCGTTCAGGCCTTGAGCAGCGCGTCGAGCTTGCCGGCGCGCTCCAGGGCATACAAATCGTCACAACCGCCGATGTGCTTGCTGCCGATCCAGATCTGCGGCACGGACGTGCGGCCGGCCTTCTGGGTCATTTCGGCGCGCACCTGCGGCTTGCCATCGACCTTGATCTCTTTGAAGGCCACGCCTTTGTTCTCGAGCAGGTATTTGGCTCGCGAGCAGTAAGGGCAGTAATCGCTGGAGTAGACGATGACTTCGCTCATATCACTTCACCAACGGCAGGTTGTCGCCTTTCCAGCTAGAAATCCCGCCGGACAGCTTGGCGGCGGTGAAGCCGGATTTCATCAACTCGCGGGCGTGGGTGCCGGCGGTCTGGCCCAGAGCGTCGACCAGAATGATGGTCTTGGCCTTGTGTTTTTCCAGCTCACCGGTGCGCGCGGCCAGCTTGTCTTGAGGAATGTTGATCGCGCCAACGATGTGGCCGGCAGCGAAATCCTTGGCCGGACGGATGTCCACCACCACGCCAGCATCTTTGTTGACCAGTGCGGTCAGCTCACCGGTGCTCAGGCTTTTACCGCCGCCCTGCATCGTGTGCGCCAGCAGCAGAGCCAGCAGTACGACGAAGATACCGACAAGAATGTAGTGGTTAGTGGCAAATTCAATCAGGTGAGCAACCATCGAAGGAGGTTCCAGGGCGTTAAAATGTCGGCCAGTATACACAGCCACTATGGTGGGCCAAACCCCGTCCGGCGGTGACGTGGATTGAACTTGGCTTTAAACTCCAACTCCCTTTTCCATCGCCCTCTTCTTTATTAGCCACGAGTGGATTCCATGACTACCACGCCTAAACCTTTGGTCCTGATCATTCTCGACGGCTTCGGTCACAGCGACAGCCCCGAATCCAATGCCGTTTTTGCGGCGAAGAAGCCCGTGCTCGATCGCCTGTGGGCCACCGTGCCGAACGGCTTGATCTCGGGCAGCGGCATGGACGTCGGCCTACCGGACGGCCAGATGGGCAACTCCGAAGTCGGCCACATGAACCTCGGCGCCGGTCGCGTGGTGTATCAGGACTTCACTCGTGTGACCAAAGCGATCCGTGACGGCGAGTTCTTCGAGAACCCGACCATCTGCGCCGCTGTGGATAAAGCCGTGGCCGCCGGCAAAGCCGTGCACTTCATGGGCCTGCTCTCGGATGGCGGCGTACACAGCCACCAGGATCACCTGATCGCCATGGCCGAACTGGCCTTCAAGCGCGGCGCCGAAAAAATCTACCTGCACGCCTTCCTTGATGGCCGTGACACCCCACCGAAAAGCGCCGCTTCGTCGATCGAACTGCTCGACGCGACCTTCCAGGCGCTCGGCAAGGGCCGCATCGCCAGCATCGTCGGCCGCTACTTCGCCATGGACCGTGACAACCGCTGGGATCGCGTGGCTCAGGCCTACAACCTGATCGTCGACGGCAACAGCGAATACAACGCTGCCACCGCTCAGGAAGGCCTGGAAGCCGCTTACGCTCGCGGCGAGAGCGACGAATTCGTCAAAGCCACCACCATCGGTGAGCCGGTGAGAGTCGAAGATGGCGACGCCGTGGTGTTCATGAACTTTCGCGCCGACCGTGCCCGCGAGCTGACACGCGTGTTCGTCGAGGACGACTTCAAGGACTTCGAACGCGCGCGCCAGCCAAAACTGGCGGGGTTCGTCATGCTGACCCAATACGCGGCGAGCATTCCGGCACCTTCGGCTTTCGCCGCCGGCAGCCTGGAAAACGTCCTTGGCGACTATCTGGCGAAAAACGGCAAAACCCAGCTGCGCATCGCTGAAACCGAGAAATATGCCCACGTGACCTTCTTCTTCTCCGGCGGTCGTGAAGAACCGTTCCCGGGCGAAGAGCGCATCCTGATCCCGTCGCCGAAAGTCGCCACTTACGACTTGCAGCCGGAAATGAGCGCGCCCGAGGTGACCGACCGCATCGTCGACGCCATCGAAAACCAGCGTTACGACGTGATCGTGGTCAACTACGCCAACGGCGACATGGTCGGCCACAGCGGCGTGTTCGACGCGGCAGTGAAGGCGGTTGAATGCCTCGACGCCTGCGTTGGACGCATCGTCGAAGCGCTGGAGCAGGTTGGCGGCGAAGCACTGATCACCGCTGACCACGGCAACGTCGAGCAAATGGCAGACGAGTCCACCGGGCAAGCACACACCGCACACACCACCGAGCCGGTGCCGTTCATTTACGTCGGCAAGCGTGACCTCAAGGTTCGTGAAGGCGGCGTATTGGCGGACGTGGCGCCGACCATGCTGAAGCTGCTGGGCCTGGAAAAACCGGCGGAAATGACTGGCACGTCTATCCTGGTGTAATCCGCTCGATCACGCACCACAAAACCCTGTGGGAGCTGGCTTGCCAGCGATAGCAATCTGACAGCCAACATCTATGTTGAATGTGCAGACGCCATCGCTGACAAGCCAGCTCCCACAGTGGTTTATGGAGTTTTCGAAATGGAATTCGCTGTATTGCTTGCTCCAGTTATCACACAGCCCCAATTGGGCGTTTTTTTTGCAGCCTCGGGCGGGCATACTAGGCCGTCCCTTACCCTGGTGCCGCCCGCCCCTATGCTTCGCGTCCTGATTGCCCTCGCTCTGACCTGCCTGCTCCAACCGGCCTTCGCTGACGAGCGCGCACAAACCCAACAGCAGTTGGACGCCACGCGTCAGGACATTGCCGAGCTGAAAAAGCTGCTGGGCAAGCTCCAGGAAGAAAAATCCGGCGTGCAGAAAGAGCTCAAGGGCACCGAAACCGAGATGGGCAAGCTGCAGAAGCAGGTCGATGCCCTGCAGAAAGAACTGCAGAAAAGTGAATCCGAGCTGCAACGGCTCGATGCGGAGAAAAAAAAACTCCAGAGCGCGCGCGCTGAACAACAGCGACTGATCGCCATCCAGGCCCGCGCGGCCTACCAGAACGGTCGGCAGGAATACCTCAAGCTGCTGCTCAACCAGCAGAATCCCGAGAAATTCGCCCGCACCCTCACCTATTACGACTACCTGAGCCAGGCCCGCCTGGAGCAGTTGAAGAACTTCAACGAAACCCTGCGCCAACTCGCCAATGTCGAGAAAGACATCGGCTTGCAACAAGCGCAATTGCTCGTCCAGAAAAGCAGCCTCGACACGCAGCGCGAAGAGCTCGACAAGGTTCGCAAGGAACGCCAGCAAGTCCTTGCCAAGCTCAACGACGACGTCAAGGCCCGCGATCAGAAACTCGCCTCTCGCGAGCAGGATCAGGCAGACCTGTCTAAAGTCCTTAAAACCATTGAAGAAACTCTGGCCCGCCAGGCCCGTGAGGCAGAAGAAGCGCGGCAGAAAGCGCTGATCGCCCAGCAGGAAGCGGAAAAAAAGCGCTTGCGTGAGGCGCAGGCTGAAAACAGCGACGCCCCACGAAAACCAGCCAGATCAACACCCGGCGCACTGGTCTCCAGCAGCGGCGAGACCTTCGGTGGCCCTTTTGCTGCAACCCGGGGAAAACTTCCGTGGCCGGTTGATGGTCGACTGTTGGCACGCTTCGGTGAAAGCCGTGGCGATGACGCCCGGACCAAGTGGGATGGCGTGATGATCAGCGCTTCCGCCGGCAGCCAGGTGCATGCCGTACACGGTGGGCGCGTGGTGTTTGCCGATTGGCTGCGGGGCGCCGGGCTGCTGGTGATCCTCGATCACGGCAACGGTTTTCTGAGTCTTTACGGTCACAACCAGACGCTGCTCAAGTCGGCCGGTGACGTGGTAAAAGCCGGTGAGTCCATCTCCACTGTCGGTAACAGTGGCGGTCAGGACACACCAGCACTGTATTTCGCAATTCGTCAGCAGGGTCACCCGAGTGATCCGGCGCAATGGTGCCGCGCGCAAGGATAAGCGCGCCGCCTAATTCAGGAGTTCGTTCGACATGCTGCATTTGTCCCGCCTTACCTCGCTGGCTCTGACGATCGCTCTGGTGATCGGCGCGCCTCTGGCGTTCGCCGCACAACCAGCCCCGGCCGTCGCTCCGGCAGGCACTGCCGCGACCTCCAAGGCGCCGCTGCCGCTGGAAGAGTTGCGCACCTTTGCCGAGGTCATGGACCGGATCAAAGCCGCTTATGTCGAGCCGGTGGACGACAAGACCCTGCTGGAAAACGCGATCAAGGGCATGCTCAGCAACCTTGATCCGCACTCCGCTTACCTGGGCCCGGAAGATTTCACCGAGTTGCAGGAAAGCACCAGCGGCGAATTCGGTGGTCTGGGTATCGAAGTCGGTGCCGAAGACGGCTTCATCAAAGTCGTCTCGCCAATCGATGACACGCCAGCGTCGAAGGCCGGCATTCAGGCCGGTGACTTCATCGTCAAGATCAACGGCGCGCCGACTCGCGGCCAGACCATGACCGAGGCCGTCGACAAGATGCGCGGCAAGATCGGTCAGAAAATCACCCTGACCCTGGTCCGCGACGGCGGCACGCCATTCGACGTGACTTTGGCGCGCGCCGTGATTCAAGTGAAGAGCGTCAAGTCGCAACTGCTTGAGTCGGGCTACGGCTATATCCGTATCACTCAGTTCCAGGTCAAGACCGGCGATGAGGTCTCCAAGGCCTTGGCGAAGATGCGCAAGGACAACGGCAAGAAACTCAACGGCATCATTCTCGACCTGCGCAACAACCCGGGTGGCGTTTTGCAGGCCGCGGTGGAAGTGGTTGACCACTTCATTACCAAAGGTCTGATCGTCTACACCAAAGGCCGCATCGCCAACTCCGAGCTGCGTTTCTCTGCTACCGGAAAAGACGAAAGCGAAGCCGTGCCGATGGTCGTGCTGATCAATGGTGGCAGCGCCTCGGCGTCGGAAATTGTCGCCGGTGCTCTGCAGGACCAGAAACGCGCTGTGGTCATGGGCACCACCAGTTTCGGCAAAGGTTCGGTACAAACCGTGCTGCCGCTGAACAACGACCGCGCGCTGAAGATCACCACCGCGCTGTACTTCACACCCAATGGCCGTTCGATTCAGGCCCAGGGCATCGTCCCGGACATCGAAGTGCGCAAAGCCAAGATCACCAGCGAGGCGGACGGCGAATACTTCAAGGAAGCCGATCTGCAAGGCCATTTGGGCAACGGCAACGGCGGCGCCGACAAACCAAGCGGTTCGGCAGGCAAGGCCAAGGCCATGCCGCAGGATGACGATTACCAACTGGCCCAGGCCCTGAGCCTGCTCAAAGGGCTGAGCATCACATCCGGCCGTTGAGGATGAGTTTGCGTTTCGTCTTCGTTCTGTTGTGCTGTCTGGCGGGTGCTGTTCACGCAGAACCCGTCAGCCCAAAGCCACACAAAGCCTACCTGACACTGATCATCGACGACTTGGGGCAGAACCTGCCCCGGGATCGCCGTGTGCTGGCCCTGCCCGGCCCGGTAACCGCGGCGATCATGCCCGACACCCCGCACGCCACCGAATTCGCCCGCGAAGCCCATCGCGCCGGCAAGATCGTCATCCTGCACATGCCGATGGATCCGGCCACCGGGCCGTTCGCCTGGCACCCCGAACTGCCCATCGAAGAACTCGAAAAACGCCTGAACGCTGCGTTCAAAAGGGTGCCGTTCACGGCCGGTATCAATAACCACATGGGCAGCCGCATGACCGCGCAACCGGTAGCGATGGCCTGGTTGATGGGCGAGTTGCAACGCCGCCACAAGTTCTTCGTCGACAGCCGCACCAGCGCGCAGACAGTGGCCGCACAGCAGGCGCAGAAGATCGATCTGGCCAGCGTTTCACGGGATGTGTTTCTCGACGACGAACGCACCGAGGCGGCGATCTCCACACAGTTGCAGACGGCGATCAGCCTGGCGCGCAAGCAGGGTTCGGCGGTGATGATCGGCCATCCGTATCCGCAGACCCTGGCGGTACTGGAGCGCGAATTGCCGAAGCTGAAGGCTCAGGGGATTGAGTGGATCGATATCCGGCAGATGATCAGTGTGCGCAGTAACAAGGCCACGGCTGCTCATGGCAAGGATGGCGTTTATCGCTGAATCCGCAACGCCCTAAAACAAAATGTGGGGGCGGGCTTGCTCGCGAATGCAATGCTTCAGCCAATATCTGAGTTGCCTGACACGACGCCTTCGCGAGCAAGCCCACACACAATTGAATCGCGGTGACGCTGGGGTTAGAGATACCGCCCCATGATGTCGTCCACCACGCCATCCTTGCGCATCTGATCCAGCGCTGTCTGGAGCTTTTTCACTGTCTCGTCCGGCACATCTTTATTCAGCGCCAGATAGAGTTCAGCGCTGTTGAAGCGCAGCACCGTCTTGAGCCCGGTCACACCATCCTGCCGCGCCAGATAGTGCCCGGCCGGATCGCCAGTGGCCCACAGATCGATCTGACCGTTAACCAGTTTCTTGGCATTGTCCTGATCGCGCAGCACCACCACCGGCTTCAAGCCCTGCTTGGTCAGCGTTTCGGCAATCGCATCGCCCTTGTAGGCACCGATCTTGTATTTGCGCGCATCATTGAGGGTTTCGAGGGTGATCTTGCTGTCGGCCTTGGCCAACAGGATCCAGTCGTCGGGGCCGATCGGGCCCACCCATTTGAAGAGTTTCTCGCGATCCGGCAGCCGCGCCATGACGAAGGCACCGTAACCGGGATTTTCCAGCGCCAGTTTGTACACCCGCTCCCAAGGGAAGCGCAGGGTCAGGCTGTAAGTGAGGCCGGCACGCTGGAACATCTCGCGCACGATATCGGTGGCGATGCCGTTGATGTTCTCGCCCTGGGCGAAGTTCTTGCCATTCTTCGCCATGTTGTACGGCGGGAAGTTTTCGGTGAGGAGCACCAGATCGGTGTCGGGACTGTCCTCGGCACGGGCCGTGTTGACCAGCAACACAGCAGCACTGGCGAGAACGAGAAGCAGGCGTTTGATCATGTCGGGCTACCGGAATCCATGGCGTGCCCAAGAGTGCCTTGGGTACGCCATGCTGTCCACTGGCCTGTACGGTTTAGCGCATCACGATGCCGCGTTTGGCCATATACGCTTTCGCTTCCTGCACCGTGTATTCGCCGAAGTGGAAAATACTCGCCGCCAGCACTGCGCTGGCGTGACCTTCGAGGATGCCGTCGGCCAGATGCTGCAGGTTGCCAACGCCGCCGGAAGCGATCACCGGAATACCCAGCGCATCGCTGATGGCGCGGGTAACACCAAGGTCGAAACCGTTTTTCATACCGTCCTGATCCATGCTGGTCAGCAGGATCTCGCCGGCACCGAGGCCTTCCATTTTCTTCGCCCACTCGACGGCGTCGAGGCCGGTCGGCTTGCGCCCGCCGTGGGTGAAGATTTCCCAGCGCGGGGTTTCGCCCGGCAGCGAGACCTTCTTGGCGTCGATCGCGACGACGATGCACTGCGAGCCGAAATGCTGCGCCGCTTCGCCGACAAATTCCGGGTTGAACACCGCAGCCGTGTTGATCGAGACCTTGTCCGCGCCGGCATTGAGCAGATTGCGGATGTCCTGCACGGTGCGTACGCCACCGCCGACGGTCAGCGGAATGAACACCTGGCTGGCCATGCGCTCGACGGTATGCAGCGTGGTGTCACGGCCATCGACGCTGGCGGTAATGTCGAGAAAGGTAATCTCGTCGGCACCCTGCTCGTCATAGCGACGGGCGATTTCCACCGGGTCGCCGGCATCGCGGATGTTCTCGAACTTCACACCTTTGACGACCCGACCGTTATCCACGTCCAGGCAAGGGATGATGCGTTTGGCCAGCGCCATGGTCAGTCCTCAGCCTTGGTACGAATCGCAGAAAGCTTGCGCTTCAGCGACGTCGAGGGTGCCTTCGTAGATCGCCCGGCCGGTGATTGCGCCGATGATGCCCGGCGCCTTGGCGTCGAGCAGCGACTTGATGTCACCCAGATTGTGGATGCCGCCGGAAGCGATCACCGGGATCTTGGTGGCAGCGGCCAGCGCGGCGGTGAACGGCACGTTGCAGCCCTGCATCATGCCGTCTTTGGCGATGTCGGTATAAACGATCGACGACACGCCGTCGGCTTCGAACTGCTTGGCCAGATCGATGACTTGCACGGTGCTGATTTCAGCCCAGCCGTCGGTAGCGACGAAACCGTCCTTGGCGTCGAGGCCAACGATGATTTTGCCCGGGAACGCGCGGCACGCTTCAGCGACGAACGCCGGATCTTTCACCGCTTTGGTGCCGATGATCACGTAGCTCACGCCCGCCTTGACGTAGTGCTCGATGGTTTCCAGCGAGCGAATGCCGCCGCCGATCTGGATCGGCAGGGTCGGGTAACGCTTGGCGATGGCGGTGACCACTTCGCCGTTGACCGGTTGGCCTTCGAATGCGCCGTTCAGATCGACCAGATGCAGACGACGGCAACCGCCCTCCACCCACTTGGCAGCCATGCTCACCGGGTCATCGGAGAACACTGTGGAATCTTCCATGCGGCCTTGGCGCAGACGTACGCAGGCACCGTCTTTAAGATCGATAGCGGGAATAATCAGCATCTGGCAAACCTTCAAATTCGAATGTTCAGCTTGGCTCGAAAATCAGTTTTTCTCGAGCGCCCACAGGTCGCTTTCGATGCTTTCAAACCGCTCTTTGAGGTGGGTCTGCACATCGAAAATCGCCCTGTTGTAATAGTGCGGAGCAATTTCGCGGGTAAACAACTCAAGAATCTCGGCCGCTTCGAATGACCCCAGGTCAAGTTCGAAGCGATCCTCCATGAAGCGTTTGATCTTGTGATTGGCCTCGCTCTCCTGTTCGGGAGTGAGGGTCAGGATCGGCGGCTTGGATTTCTTGGCGGCCAT
Organism: Pseudomonas baetica; assembly: GCF_002813455.1. Lineage (NCBI taxonomy): Bacteria > Pseudomonadati > Pseudomonadota > Gammaproteobacteria > Pseudomonadales > Pseudomonadaceae > Pseudomonas > Pseudomonas baetica. The sequence goes on from NZ_PHHE01000001.1 coordinate 3,046,044, forward strand.
TTACCAGCGACCGTCCCACGCGGCGAAGTTCTGCAGCAATTGCAGGCCATGGGTATGACTCTTCTCCGGGTGAAACTGCACGGCGAAGCGCGAGCCATCGGCCAGTGCTGCAGCAAAATCGACACCGTAGTGACCGCCGCCCACCACCTGCCGCGCGTTGGCAGCGGCGATGTAGTAGCTGTGCACAAAGTAGAAACGCGCCATGTCCGGAATGTCGTGCCACAGCGGGTGGCTGACTTTCTGCTTCACTTCGTTCCAGCCCATGTGCGGCACTTTCAGGTGTTCGCCGTCTTCGTGCAGATCTTTGCCGAAGAACTTCACCGCGCCCGGGAACAGGCCGATGCAGTCGACGCCGTCGTTTTCTTCACTGGTATCGAGCAAGGCTTGCATGCCGACACAGATGCCGAGGAACGGACGGTCCTGGCTGACTTCACGCACCAGCGAGTCGAAACCGAGGCGACGGATCTCTGCCATGCAATCGCGAATCGCACCGACGCCGGGGAAGACCACGCGGTCAGCTTCGCGGATCACGTCCGCATCGCTGGTGATCAGCACTTTGCCGGCACCCACGTGCTCGAGGGCCTTGGCCACCGAGTGCAGGTTGCCCATGCCGTAATCGATAACTGCAACCGTCTGCATTACAGAACGCCTTTGGTCGATGGCATTTGCCCGGCCATGCGCTCGTCCAGCTCAACAGCCATGCGCAATGCGCGGCCGAAAGCCTTGAACACGGTTTCGATCTGGTGGTGAGTATTGGTGCCGCGCAGATTGTCGATGTGCAGGCTGACCAGCGCGTGGTTGACGAAGCCCTGGAAGAACTCCTGGAACAGATCAACGTCGAAGCCGCCAACGGTGGCGCGGGTGTACGGCACGTGCATCTGCAAGCCTGGACGGCCGGAGAAGTCGATCACCACACGCGACAGCGCTTCATCGAGCGGCACGTAGGCGTGACCGTAGCGACGGATGCCTTTTTTGTCGCCGATGGCTTTGGCAAACGCCTGGCCGAGGGTGATACCGACGTCTTCCACCGTATGGTGGTCGTCGATATGCAGATCGCCCTTGCATTCAATATCCAGGTCGATCAACCCGTGACGGGCGATCTGATCCAGCATGTGCTCAAGAAAAGGAACACCGATATCGAATCGGGCCTTTCCGGTGCCATCAAGGTTGATCGAGGCTTTGATCTGGGTTTCCAGAGTGTCGCGCTCGACAGACGCCTTACGTTCGGCCATCACCAGCTCCGCAAAATCATTGGGCGAAAAAGGCAGCCATTATAGGGGCGCGGGGCCGAAACAGAAACACGAGACGTGATATGGCAGACGGATAGAACCCCCGGCTGTCGCGGGTAGACATGTCCATACAACTCGTTTCGGACACCCTAAAAACAAATGTGGGAGCGAGCCTGCTCGCGAAAGCGGTATATCAGCCAACACTGATGTCGACTGACACTCCGTCTTCGCGAGCAGGCTCGCTCCCACAGGGGTACTGCGTTTACCGTTTACTTAGTGAAACAATACCGCCGTCTTCTGCAGGGTCACCCACACACCCCACGCCAACGGAATACCCACCGCCAGCCACGCAGCGATCGCCAATGGCTTGCTGCCCGGTGCAGCTTTCCACTCCAGAACGGTGTTCGCATCAGCACCTTTGTCGTGACCCAGCGCCTGTTCAGCGGCCAGTTCAGCATCGGTCATGAAGTACTTGTCGGCCACCGGACGCACCAGCAGGTTGCACAGGAAGCCCAACACCAGCAAACCGGCAAGGATGTACAGGGTGATGTCGTACGCGGCAGCGCGTTCAACACCGATGCTCAACTGATACTCACGCAGGTAGTTCACCAGCACCGGACCGAGCACGCCGGCCGCAGCCCAGGCAGTCAGCAGACGACCGTGGATCGCGCCAACCATCTGCGTGCCGAACAGGTCGGCCAGATACGCCGGAACGGTGGCAAAACCGCCGCCGTACATCGACAGAATGATGCAGAACGCCGCCACGAACAGCGCAACGTTACCCAAGTGCCCCATGTTCGGAATCAGCGCGTACAGGGCAAAACCCAGCGCAAAGAACACGAAGTAGGTGTTTTTACGCCCCAAGTAGTCAGAGAACGACGCCCAGAAGAACCGCCCGCCAATGTTGAACAGGCTCAGCAGACCGGTGAAACCGGCAGCAATCGCGGCAATCGAAGCCAGTTGCCCGGCATCCAGTTGACCGAACGGCACATCAACACCGAGCAATTTGCCGCCGAACACTTCCTGCAGCAGTGGCGAAGCCATGCCGAGGATGCCGATACCTGCCGATACGTTCAGGCACAGCACCAGCCACACCAGACGGAATTGCGGGGTTTTCCACGCCACATTCACGTGTACGTGACGGTGGGTGATCATCGAGTTCGAGGCTTTTTTCGCCGGCGCAGTCCAGCCTTCAGGCTTCCAGCCGGTTGGCGGCACGCGGTAGGCCAAGGCGCCACCGATCATGAACACAAAGTAAATCGCAGCCATGGCCACGAAGCTTTGCCACACACCAACACCTTCAGGCGAGGCGAAGTGGCTCATCAGCGCGGTCGCTAGAGGCGCACCGACCATCGCGCCGCCACCAAAGCCCATGATCGCCATGCCGGTGGCCATGCCGCGCTTGTCCGGGAACCACTTGATCAGCGTCGACACCGGCGAGATGTAACCCAGGCCCAGACCGATACCACCGATCACGCCGGAGCCGATCCACATCAGCCAGATCTGGTGGGTATAGATACCCAGCGCCGAGATCAGCAGACCGCCGCACCAGCACAATGCCGACACAACGCCAGCCTTGCGTGGCCCTGCGTGCTCAAGCCAGCCGCCCCAGATGGCCGCCGAGCAGCCAAGGAAGATGAAAAACAGGGTGTAGATCCAGCCGAGCATCGAGATCGGCCAGTCGCATTGCGAAGAGAAAACCTGTGCGATGAAGCTCATGTCCGGTGCGCAAGCCACCGGAGCGGTGACGCCCAACGCCTTGGACAGCGGCAACCAGAACACCGAGAAACCGTAGGCCATGCCAATGCACAAGTGGATGGCCAGAGCGGCCGGTGGCACCAGCCAGCGGTTGAAACCGGGCTTGGCGATGATGCGTTCCTTGGACAGGAACGCGGGCTGGTCGGCGCGAAGGCCGTCCGCCGTGATGCTCGTGCTCATTGTGTATCCCCCAATTATTAGTATGGTTCGCCAGCCACTGTTCACCCCCGGCCTTATGCACGCAGGCATGACCTTTTTTGGGGTGAAGCTCCTTGAAGGCGCGACGTTAAGTCGCAGAAGGACGGACGAACCGGCGAAGGTTACCATTTGCACGTGACAGAAAAACCAAACTGATATCACCTTTTTTGCATCATCTGATCTCCTCCCCTGTAGGAGCTGCGGAACGCTGCGATCTTTTGATCCTGATTTTGAAAAAGATCGCAGCCTTCGGCAGCTCCTACACAGGGCCTCGCACACGGGAAAATCCATGCCAGTTATCGTTCAGATGCTTGAAGACGCCAGCTATCAGGATCAGCAGGATCTGCAAAAGATCTACCTCGATGCGCCGCAATGGTTGTACGCGCCGTTTTCCGGAGGGGCCGACCTGATTGAAAGTGCCTTGGCCGATAGTGCATTGATCGCCGGACGCTTCAACGACCGCTTGCTCGGTGCCGGCCGTCTGCAAAGGCACGACGACGTTTGGTATTTGTCCCATTTATGCGTGCGAAAAGTTACCCGGCGCCGTGGGGTCGCGGAGCGATTGGTGAACCAAGCGCAGAAAATGGCGTCGCAAGCGGGGGCCAAACTGCGCCTGCCGGGCACCTTGCAGCCCGGGCAATCGCCGCGAAGTTGCACGTGCCGCTGGAGGCACTGGCAACATGACTTCACCCCGAACCGGGCCGTTGCAGCGCTATACTCCCCGGCTAAATTACGAATTCGACTAACTACAAGGACTCGCCCATGAAAGCGTTCGGCAAAATCCTGGGTCTGGTACTTCTCGGGCTGTTGCTGATCATTGTGGCGGCAGGCTTTGCCCTGACCCACCTCTTCGATCCCAACGATTACAAAGACGAGATCCGCCAGATAGCCCGCGACAAGGCCCACATCGAGCTGACGCTCAATGGCGACATCGGCTGGAGCCTGTTCCCCTGGCTCGGCCTGGAGTTGCACGAGGCCAGCGTCGCGACCCTGATCAAACCCGCCGAACCGTTCGCCGACTTGCAGATGCTCGGCCTTTCCGTGCGCGTACTGCCACTGCTGCGCCGCGAAGTACAGATGAGCGACGTGCGCGTCGAAGGCCTGAACCTGCGCCTGACCCGCGACAAGAACGGCCATGGCAACTGGGAAGACATCGGCAAATTGCCGACGCCTGCCACCCCTGCCGGCAGCCCGCCGCCTGCCAGCGAACCCGCTGCCGAGGCCACCGCCCAGGCGGAAAAACCGCCGCAGCCGATCCGCCTCGACATCGACAGCCTGACCGTCAACAACGCCCGCGTGCAGTACAACGACGAGCAGACCGGCAAGCAATTGAGCGCTGAAAGCATCCAGTTGAGCACCGGCGCGGTACACGATTCGACCAATATCCCGCTGAAAGCCACCGCATTTCTCAGCACCAATCAGCCTGTGCTGCGGGTACGCACCGAGCTCAATGGCGAGTTACGCATCGAACGCGCCCTGCAACGCTACAAGTTCGAAGACCTGAAGCTGTCCGGCGAATTGACCGGCGACCCGCTGCAAGGCAAGTCCATGACCTTCTCCGCCCAAGGGCAGATGCTACTGGATAAAGCGGCGAACGTCGCCGAATGGACCGGGATAAAGATTTCCGCCAACCAGTTGCGCGCCCTCGGCGAACTGAAAGCCAACGATCTGGATAAGACCCCGCAAATCAGCGGCGGCATCTCGATCGCCCAGTTCGATCTGGCGAAATTCATCGACAGCATCGGCCAAAAGTTACCGGCCATGGCCGAAGGCAGCCTGAGCAAAGTCGAGTTGGTCAGCCGCGTTGCCGCGACGCCGACCAGCGTCGCCTTCGACAACATCAACCTGAAACTCGACGACAGCAGCTTCAGCGGCCGCATCGCCGTCGAAGACTTCGCCAAACAATCGCTGCGGGCAATTCTCAAGGCCGATACGTTCAACGCTGACCGCTACCTGCCGCCGAAATCGGCACAAGCCAACAGCGCCACGCAAGTGCGTCAGGCCGAAGTCGCCAGCACCGAAGCCGATGCCATGGCCGGTGCCGGCTCCACGCCGCTGCCGGACAAACCGAGCAAAACCGCCTGGAGCACCGAGCGCCTGCTACCGGTTGAGCGTCTGGCCAAACTCGACGTCGACGCCGACCTGACTTTTGGCCAACTGACCATCGACAAGTTGCCGATCCAGAACGCCGCACTGAAAGCCACCGGCCAAAGCGGCTTGCTGACCCTGACCAACCTGAGCGGCGAGCTGTACAACGGCGGTTTCGCCGCCAATGGCACCCTAGATGTACGCCCGAGCGCGCCAGTGCTGAACCTGCAGACCAAGCTCAATCGCGTGCCTGTAGAAAAAATCATCGAAAGCCAAGGCAAGAACCCGCCCGTCAAAGGTCTGGTGACCCTCACCAGCAATATCACCGGCAGCGGCAACAGCCAGCAGGCGCTGATCGATACGCTTAACGGCAACGCCAGTTTCGTGATCAACAACGGCGTGCTGCTCAACGCCAACCTTGAACAGCAACTGTGCAAAGGCATCGCCACGCTCAACCGCAAAACCCTCAGCGGCGAGCCACGAGGCAAGGACACGCCATTCCAGGAACTCAAGGGCAACCTGACCTTGCGCAACGGCATCGCCAGCAACCCGGATCTGAAAGTGCGCATTCCGGGCATGACCGTCAACGGTGACGGCGATATCGATCTGCGCGTGCTGGGCATGGATTACCGCGTCGGCATCATCGTCGAAGGCGACACCAGCGCCATGCCGGATCCGGCCTGTCAGGTCGGCGACAAGTTCGTCGGCATTGAGTGGCCGCTGCGCTGCCGTGGGCCGCTGGAACTGGGCGCCAAGGCCTGCCGCGTGGACAACGACCGCCTCGGCCAGGTCGCGACCAAACTGGCGGGCGACAAGCTCAGCGAGAAGATCAACGAGAAACTCGGCGACAAGGTCAGCCCGGAATTGAAGAACGCATTGAAGGGGCTGTTCAAGCGATGAGAGCGGAGCAGTTTTCAGAGGCGGTGCTCGATTGGTTCGACCGCCACGGCCGCCACGATTTGCCATGGCAGCAAGGCATCAACCCGTATCGGGTTTGGGTGTCGGAGATCATGTTGCAGCAGACTCAGGTCAGCACCGTGCTCAATTACTTCGATCGGTTCATGGCTGCGCTGCCGACCGTCGAAGCACTGGCCGAAGCGCCGGAGGACGAAGTGCTGCACCTGTGGACGGGCCTGGGTTACTACACCCGCGCGCGCAATTTGCAGAAGACCGCGAAAATCGTCGTCAGCCAGTACGGCGGCGAGTTTCCGCGCGACGTCGAAAAGCTCACGGACCTGCCGGGCATCGGCCTGTCCACCGCTGGCGCCATCGCCAGTATCAGCATGGGCCTGCGCGCGCCGATCCTCGACGGCAACGTCAAACGCGTGCTGGCGCGCTTTACCGCGCAAGAGGGCTACCCAGGCGAACCAAAGGTCGCCAAACAGCTCTGGGCCAACGCTGAGCGCTTTACGCCGCACGATCGGGTCAACGCCTACACCCAGGCGATGATGGATCTCGGCGCGACGCTGTGCACGCGCAGCAAGCCGAGTTGCCTGCTGTGTCCGCTGGAACGTGGCTGCGAGGCGCACATGCTTGGCCTGGAAACGCGCTACCCGATCCCCAAGCCACGCAAAGCCATTCCGCAGAAGCGCACGCTGATGCCGATGCTCGCCAATGGCGACGGCGCGATTCTGCTTTATCGCCGCCCGTCCAGCGGCCTGTGGGGCGGCTTGTGGAGCTTGCCGGAACTCGACGACCTCGATGACCTGCAACATCTCGCCGCACAGCACTCGCTGGAACTGGGCGAGCAACAGGCACTACCGAGCCTCGTGCACACGTTCAGCCATTTCCAGCTGTCCATCGAACCCTGGCTGGTTCAGGTACAGGAGGCCAGCCATCACGTGGCCGAGGCCGACTGGCTCTGGTATAACCTCGCCACCCCGCCGCGCCTGGGCCTCGCCGCCCCGGTCAAAACCTTGCTCGAACGCGCGGCCGCCGTCTTGAATGCAGGAGAGTCGACATGACCCGCACCGTAATGTGCCGCAAGTACCACGAAGAACTGCCCGCCCTTGAGCGCGCTCCTTTCCCGGGCGCAAAGGGTCAGGATATTTTTGACCACGTCTCGGCCAAGGCCTGGGCCGACTGGCAAAAACACCAGACCTTGCTGATCAACGAAAAACGCCTGAACATGATGAACGCCGAAGATCGCAAATTTCTGCAGGGCGAAATGGACAAGTACTTCTCGGGCGAGGAATACGCTCAGGCCGAAGGCTACGTTCCGCCTGCGGAGTAACCCGTAAAATCGGGGGTCGGATCGTAAGCGACGGAATTAATTTAAGAAATTTTAAAAAAGTCGTTGACGAGAATCCGAAAAACCCTTTTAATGCGCCCCGTTGCCCAGATAGCTCAGTCGGTAGAGCAGGGGATTGAAAATCCCCGTGTCGGCGGTTCGATTCCGTCTCTGGGCACCAAATACCGAAAACCCTGAATCGCAAGATTCAGGGTTTTTTTATGCCTGCGATTTGATCCCCTCCTCCTCGCCCTGCTTCTCTCGGTATTCATCCCTCCCCCCGGGTGTATTGGAAAAAACCCGAAATCTGTATCTCTCCCCGCACAGAAAAACTCGCCAGTATTTCTCCAAGCCTTGGCGATCCCGTGCCTGGCCATACCTCGCGCCCCGCAAACACTCTGGACCGTTCAAGTCGTCAGAGCGCATTACCTGTTTTCTGGAAACCTGTGCATGAGCGCTCTCTTGTTGCAAATGTCCCCCATCGTTCTGGTCATCGCATTAATTCTGGTCGCCCGCCGCCCACCGGTACAAGCCGCGCTGGCGGGCGTGGCACTGGTGCTCGTACTGTGGCTGTCAGGCGCTGCAGGGGCCGTATCCGTCGCGATCACTTCTGCAATCTTTCAGGACACCACGATTCTGTTCCTCAGCACCGCTTGCGTGATCGTACCGGGGCTGGCCTTTGTCATTCTGGTCGAGCGCGGTGGTGCGCCTCAGGCTATCGGCGCCTGGGTCAAAGAGCTCGGCTGGACACCGCCGGCGCAGATCATCTTCATCGTACTGGGGCTGGCGCCGTTGCTTGAAGCGATGACGGGTTTCGGCGTCTCGCTGATCGCCACGGTGCCGCTGTTGATGGGCCTGTTCACGCGACAGTCGGGGATGAAAATCGCGCTCGCCGGGATGGTCATCATGCCGTGGGGCACGCTGGGGCTGGCGACGGTGATCGGCGCGCTGCTAGCGCACTTGCCGGCGGCAACCCTCGGCAGTCATTCGGCGCTGATCAGTGCGCCGGTGTTCCTCTGCCTGGCCGCGATTGCCATGTGGCAGGGCGGCATCCGCAGCGTATCGCCGTGGCTGGGGCTGATCGGGGTGACGACGCTGTTTGTCGCGGTGCTGTTTTCGATCAATCTGTGGATCGGGCCGGAAGTCTCCGGTGTGCTGGCCGGTCTGGCCGTGGCCTGCGTTGGCTTGGGCATCTCGTTCGCGCAACGCAGAAAACGGGTGCACTGGCCGAACGCGGCGTGGCCCTATCTGGCCTTGCTGGGGGTGATCGTTGCGTCGCGAGGATTGTTTGTTCTATCGGGTTGGGATGCGCTGTGGATCGTCAAAGGCGAACACGTTTCATGGAAGCCATTGGCGTCCCCTGGGCTGGCATTGATGATCGTCGCCTTGTGGATGGCGATTCGGCAAAGCGCTGCGGCGGGCTTCCCGTGGCGCGCGCTGTTCAACCGGGCGAAATTTCCGGTCTCGACGATTTTCCTGTTTTTGTTGCTCTCACAGGTGATGGTCAATGCCGGCTTCCTGGTCGAGGCGCAACGCACGCTGCAATCGTTGTCAGGGATTTCCCTGGCGCCGACCATCGCGTTGCTGGCAGGGATTGCCGGTTATGTCACTGGCTCCAACGTCGGCGGCAACACCCTCGTCATGCCGTCCATCGCCGCTCTGACCAGTGAGCACGGCGCGTGGCTGGCCGCGATGGTCAACAGTGCCGCCGGGCATGGCGCGCTGGGGTCGCTGTCAATTCTGTCGCTGATCACCGGGCTGGCCGGCGCCAACCGGCATGAAGAGCACAATCTGATCCGATTCGCCTTCGGCCTGGTTGCGCTCAACATCGTCATAGTTGCTGCAACGGGGGGCGTTTTACTCTACTTTCTCTGAATTGTTTCGAGACACAACAGAGAACTTATGGACAGGTTTGATTTGCCGGACAAGCGCTGGCAGATAGTCAAGGACTGGATTATTCGTCAGATCGACAGCGGTGAGTGGGCAGCCGAAGCAAAGCTGCCCTCGATCCGCACCCTGGCGCGAATGTTTGAAACCAGCATCACCACCGTTCAGCGCGCGTTGGCTGATCTGGAAGCCGATGCCTATATTTCGACCAAACCGCGCGTCGGCTACTTCGTTTCAGCCTCAGGGCAGGCAAAACCTGCCAGTGGGTTTGATTTCTCCAGTGTCACGGTCAACGTCAATCATGCAGTGGTCGCGATGCTCTCCCAAGCCGCCTCGCGCACGACTGCTTCGTTGAATTCAGCGGTGCTGCACAGCGACCTCACACCCGATGTGCTCCTCAACAAGTGCCTTTCGGCGCCGGCCGGCAAAGCTGACAACTCGCTGACCGGACTGGTCGCGCCACCCGGTCTGCCAGCGCTGCGACGACGCATCGCCGGGCTGATGCTGACCCGCGGTGTGGTCTGCGGGCCGGACGATATTCTGGTGACGTCGGGCGACACCAGTGCCCTGGAACTGGCCCTCGAAGCCGTCGCCTCGAAAGGCGCTACGGTCGCCATCGAAACCCCGACCTATTACGGCATTCTGCAGACCATCGAACGCCTGGGCATGCGCGCCTTGCCCATCCGCACGCACGGCAAACTCGGCCTTGACGTCGATCATCTCGAAGAAGCGTTGAAGCTGAAAAAGGTCTCGGTGATCTTTCTCAATCCAACCCTGCAGAATCCTCGTGGTTTCATCATGCCCGATGAAACCCGCGCACGACTTTCGCAGATCGCCCGCGAAGCAGACGTGCCGATCATCGAGGACGACATCTTCTTCGACCTGGTACCGGAAGGCGAACGCCCGCGCGCGATCAAGAGCTACGACAGCAGCGGGCAGACGATTTACTGCTCGTCATTCTCCAAGACCATCGCGCCCGGCTATCGCGTTGGCTGGTGTCTGGCTGGCAAGTACCGCAATGCCATTCTGGCGCAGATATTTTCGCGCAACCTGGCGGTGTCCAGCCTTGCACAAAATGTTCTCAACGAATTTATCGGGCGCGGATACATGGAAGAGCACTGCGCCAGGCTCAGGTCGCAACTGTCTTCGCATGCGAGCTTTGTCGAAGCGCTGGTACGCACGAATTTCCCTGCGGGGACCGTGTATGTGCCACCTCGCGGGGGGTTCATTCACTGGATCGAGTTGCCAGCACACACGGACATGTTGGCGCTGGATCGGTTGGCCAGCGAGCGCGGTTGTTACGTGGCCGGGAGCGGGATTTTTTTTGCCGACGGGCATGCAACCACGGGCGTGCGCATCTGTCTTGGCACAGCGCTGACATCGGATGTGATCGCAATTCTGAAGGTGATTGCCGAGTGCGCGCACCTCGCCGGGCGATCATCAGACGCGTGGCAGATGCTGACTGAACAACATCAAGAAACAGCGGTTTCCTGACCGCGAAGAGGACTTTCGCAGAGCCATCTGATGAACCAGAAAAGAACCCGCATCCCCCTGCCCCATCCGCCGCCGTATCGCCAAAGCCGGGCGACCTTCTGGCTGACCGTACTCGTTGGCGTTCTGATTACCTTCGCTATCGGCGCATCCATCTGGATGCTGTTCGACAGCTGGACCAGCGGTTCCATCACCACAACCAATCGCGGCCCGAAAGACACCTATACCCTGGCCCTGCAACCCCGGCGGTTCTGGATCGAGTTCGTGTCGCAAAGCTTAGGCACCGCGCTCCTGCTGTTTATCGGGGTGTTCGGATTGTGGATTTATCGCAAAGTGCAGGAGCCTGTGAAGAAGCCGAAAGGCAAGCGCACTCGGCGATAAGCGAGGATCGCCCTCAGAGGGTGTTGACGTAGTCGACTGGCAGCAAGACCGTGTCCAGCGCAGCATCTACCGGAAGGGACACAACAGTGATCAACGGACACACGATCATGATGTAACAGATCACAGCCTCTGCCATACCGTCTCCTCCTCTCACGCCGAGCAAGTGCAGGTTGCCATCGACGCCTTTGTAGTAAGGCTCTTCAGAGGCGCCGTTCAAGCGACCAATCATGGTCCCACAACCGGCCATCATCAAAAACAGGCATATTACCGAGCCGAAACGCAAAATCCCTTTCAAAGCCGTACTTCCTTTGCCATCCCAATATGAGGCGCGCGATTGTACTCGCGTCGATCCTTCGCCACTAATCGCTATGGTCGCGAAGTGGGTTGCGCCTTAACGAGGCGATCGATTCGTGACGCACCGCGTCACAGATTCCCGAGATGCAATTAATCTAAACCTGGACCGCAGTGCGCCCCATTCATTGCACTATCACCACGTTGAAGTTCATTCTCGGTTGGATTCCGCCAAGGCCCGGTTCTCATGAGCTCATGCAGCACAGCGTGTTCGCGCGATACAGCAACGGTCAGTCAATCCTTCAAGGAAACAGCCGCCGACGGTTTTGTACTCGGAGGTTTCACCTGGCGTCAGGCCCTGCCCGACAACCAGCGCCCGGTGGTGATCATCAATGCCGCCACTTCGGTGCGCTGCCGTCACTACTCGCGTTTCGCAGCCTATCTGTTCGCCAATGGCTTCGACGTCATCACCTACGATTACCGTGGCATCAGTGAGTCGCGCCCCGGCTCAATCAAAGGCCTCAACGCCTCATGGACCGATTGGGGCGCGCTGGACTTCGAGGCGATGCTCCGGCGCGCGCAGCGGGAATTTCCCGGACAGCCCATCGATGTGGTCGGGCATAGTTTTGGTGGCTGCGCGGCAGGCCTCGGTGAATCCGGACAGATCATCCGACGGCTGGTCACCGTCGGCGCGCAGTTCGCCTACTGGCGCGATTACGCCCCTGAACAGCGCTGGCGCATGTTCGGCAAATGGCATGTACTGATGCCGTTGCTGACGCGGGTCTTCGGCTACTTCCCCGGTAAACGCCTCGGCTGGCTGGAAGACACGCCGGCGGGTGTCGTGCGCGACTGGAGCACGCCTGCCCCGCGCTATGAACGACGTCCAAGCGGCCGGGCGATGCTGGCGAAAACGGGCCGCCTGCCCTTCGCCAACGTCCGCGCAAAAACCCTGGCCATCAGCATCAGCGACGACCCTTACGGCACCATCCCGGCCATCGAACGCCTGCTCGGTTACTTCGAAAACGCTGCAAAAACTCACCTGCGCATCGAGCCGCAGGACATCGGCGAACAACAAGTCGGACATTTCGCCTTTTTTCGCAGCGCATACCAAGCCACACTATGGCCTATCGCTCTGACCTGGCTGCAAACCGGCGCACTGGCCCCCGATACACCCGGGTGGCCAGTGCCACGCAGCTGAACCCTTTCAACGCACGACGGAACACACCATGGCCTCCGCCAACAAGCAGCAAAAACGCGCCGCCCGGGCTAAAACCAAGGCCAAGCAGAACCGCAGCAAACGCGCCGAGGCGCCGGTCGAGCTGGACCCGAACGACGACCGTATCGACTTCGAGTCGGTGGACCTGACTGAACTGTTCAAGAAAATGATCGACGCCGAGAAGGTCAGCCAGCAAGCGATGTGCACCGCATTCCTCGAAGACCCGCTGCTGGAACTGGTCTACGAGCAGGAAGGCGAAGAAGGCGCAATGGATTTCATCCTCGCTGCGCTGATCGAGTATCGCCAGTGGTCGCAGGAAACCGACGAGGCCGGCGCGCTGGCGTGGATCGAATCCCCGGCCTTCCAGGCTGACTATGTGGCAGCGTCCGACGCGATCGCTGCACAAACCCAACAGAAGAACTGAGTTCCCATGGCATCCCTGAACAAACAACAGAAACGCGCCAAACGCGCCAAGGCCAAAGCCAAGCAAATCCGTATGGTCGGCCGTAAGCCGCTGGACCAGGACGAAGACCTCGGCCACCTCGCCGAGCCGATCCCGGAATACACCTTGGCGATGTTCAGCAAAATGCGCGACGCCGAAGCTGTCAGCCGCAACGAGATGCTGCTGACCCTGCTGCGTGAACTGGCGTTCATCATCGTTGACCATCCTGAGTTGCTGGACATGGAAAACGCCGAAAACGAAGGCATGGCCGCCACCCACCTGGCCGCCGACATGCTGATCGACTACCGCATGTGGGCCGACGGCATGGACATCGAAACCGCCCAGGCCTGGCTGAGCGAACCGCAGTTCATCACCGATTTCGGGATTGCGCTGGATACTTACGGCAAGTCGCAGGAAGAGAAGAGCGAGTAACCATCGCTCTCAAACAAAAACGGCCGCTCGTCATCACTGACAGCGGCCGTTTTGTATGGAGATTGGATAACCCTTCGTCTGAGGGTTAGGTATATCCCATTGACATATCCCAGTCTCAACCTATCCTTTGGTCCAGCACAGGCGTAGCCCCTGGAGGACGCATATGGAACAAACCACAATTTTCATGAGCAATAGAAGCCAGGCTGTTCGACTTCCCAAGGCAGTCGCGATGCCCGGCGATGTCAAACGCGTAGAAGTAATCGCCATTGGTAGAACTCGCGTCATCACGCCCGCGGGCGAAAGCTGGGACAGCTGGTTCGATGGCGACAACGTTACATCTGATTTCATGGCTGACCGTGGTCAACCCGCTGATCAGGAGCGCGAGTCGTTCTGATGATCAAATACATGCTGGATACCAACATCTGCATCTTCACCATTAAAAACAAACCACAAATTGTCCGGGAAGCTTTCAATCGACATTCCGGGCAATTGTGCATCAGCGCTATCACGCTCATGGAGCTTATTTACGGTGCTGAAAAGTCCGCGGCCCCAGAAAAGAATCTAGCGGTTGTCGAAGGATTCGTTGCGCGATTGGAAATCTTGCCTTTCGATAATGACGCAGCAGCACAGACCGGGATGATTCGATCTGAACTTGCGAAAGCGGGAACACCCATTGGGCCGTACGACCAAATGATCGCAGGCCACGCGCGGTCACTTGGACTTATCGTGGTCACGAACAATGTGCGGGAATTTGAACGTGTTTCCGGATTACGCATTGAGGACTGGGTTCATCCCGACTGAACAAAGCTCTCAAACAAAAACGGCCGCTCGTCATCACTGACAGCGGCCGTTTTGCGTTACGCGTTACGCGTTACGGATCAGTTCAACACCACCGCGCCGCGTTTTTCCAGCTTGCGACGGCGTGCCACCAGCAGGCCGGCAGCGACTACCAGCAGGCTCAACAGGCCGGTCGCGAGGATTTCCACGCGGTGCGCTTCCTGGAACAGCATGATGGTCAGGGCCGCGACGATGAAGATGATCACCGCGTAGGTCAGGCCCGGAAACAGCCACATGCTGAAGGCGATTTTCTCGCCGCGCGCCATGCGCTGTTTGCGCATACGCAGTTGCGAGAACGCGATCACCAGGTACACCAGCAGCGCGATGGCGCCGGAGCTGGCCAGCAGGAATTCGAACACTGCAGCCGGAGCCACGTAGTTGGCGAATGTGCAGAGGAAAGCGGCGCCGGTGGACAGCATCACCGCCCAGTAAGGCGTACCGCTTTTGTTGACCCGAGTCGACATGGCCGGTGCATCACCGCGTTTGCCCAAGGAGAACAGCATGCGCGAGGAAGTGTAGAGAGCCGAGTTCAGGCAACTGGTTACCGCAACCAGCACCACGATGTCGACGATCATCTTGGCGTTCGGGATGCCCATGCGCTCAAGCACGGTCTGGTAGGAACCGAGGTTGGCCAGGGTCGGATCGTTCCATGGCACCAAGGCCACAACGATGAAGATCGATACGAGGTAAAACAGGCCGATCCGCCAGATCACCGAGTTGGTGGCCTTGGAAATCTGTTTGCCCGGGTCCTTCGATTCCGCGGCCGCAATGGTCACGATTTCAGTACCCATGAACGAGAACATGGTGGTCAGGATCGCACCCAACACCGCACCCATGCCGTTAGGCAGGAAGCCACCGCTGTCGAACAGGTGCGAAACGCCGCTGACCTGGCTGTTTGGCAGGTAGCCGAAGATGGCCGCCAGACCGAGGATGATGAAGCCGATGATCGCCAGCACTTTGATCAGCGCGAACCAGAATTCGAACTCGCCGTAATTCTTCACGCTGAACAGGTTGGTCACGGTCAGCAGCAGGGTGATGACCAGTGCAAACGCCCAGATGCCTACGTCGGGGAACCAGGCGTGCAGAATGGTTGCGGCGGCGTTGGCTTCCAGCGGAATCACCAATACCCAGAACCACCAGTACAACCAGCCGATGGTGAAACCGGCCCAGTGCCCGATGGCACGGTCGGCGTAAGTCGAGAACGAGCCGGT
Source organism: Pseudomonas baetica (assembly GCF_002813455.1). Lineage (NCBI taxonomy): Bacteria > Pseudomonadati > Pseudomonadota > Gammaproteobacteria > Pseudomonadales > Pseudomonadaceae > Pseudomonas > Pseudomonas baetica. Next base: position 3,061,735 of record NZ_PHHE01000001.1, read on the forward strand.
GTCGGGCGAAGCAACCGCCATTTCGCCGAGCATCCGCATCACCAGCACCACCAGGGTACCGGCGGCGGCGTAGGCCAACAGCACGGCGGGGCCTGCGGCAGCGATGGCGTGACCGGAGCCAACGAACAGACCGGCGCCGATAACACCGGCGATCGACAACATGGTCACATGACGCGGTTTGAGCCCCTGTTCGAGGCCATTGGAGCTTGGGGTACTGCTCATCGGAACTACCTTTGCAAGGAAAGCGATTGCGTCCGGCCCGTCTGGTTTTCCCTTCTCGTAAAAAGAATCCAACGGGGCGTTCCTTATTCTGCACGCAAGTTTTGCGCCAAAATGTTTCAAAGTCTTCTGTGCCGCGGCTTTGCGCGGGACCCGACAGTCATCGCAAGTCATTGGATTTAATGGCAATCCGCCAGAGCGTTACCCTGCGACTCACTTTTCAAACGAATCAGCGCACCAGAAACACACTGAAAAAGTGTGGGATGCACAATAAAAGGGCGAATCGGGAACGTTCGGCCGGATAGCGCTTCCAACACCCCGCCAAAGCTGGCAACATCGCGCCTTTTTTTACGCGACACCCTCGGGTTTGCACGATCAAACACCCGTTCGGTTGTTGATGGGGCGACAGTCTGCTGCGCCGATGCGACAACCTGTCACATGCCATCCGTTTACCGCTCCCGGCGCTGTTGGCTGCCATTGAAACGCTATGCTAGCTTGGCCGCCTCACCAGGAAGGCCAACCAACAGCAGGAGTGCAACATATATGAGGAACGCACATGGCTGAGGCCACGCCCGCGCTTGAAATCCGCAACTTGCACAAACGCTACGGACAGCTTGAGGTACTCAAAGGCATCTCGCTGACCGCCCGCGACGGCGATGTGATCTCGATCCTCGGTTCCTCCGGTTCCGGCAAGTCCACGTTCCTGCGCTGCATCAACCTGTTGGAAAACCCGCACCAGGGCCAGATCCTGGTGGCCGGTGAAGAACTCAAGCTCAAGGCCGCCAAAAATGGCGAACTGGTTGCCGCCGATGGCAAGCAGATCAATCGCCTGCGCTCCGAGATTGGTTTTGTATTTCAAAACTTTAATCTGTGGCCGCACATGAGCATCCTCGACAACATCATTGAGGCACCGCGTCGCGTGCTCGGCCAAAGCAAGGCCGAGGCCATCGAAGTCGCCGAAGCGCTGCTGGCCAAGGTCGGCATCGCCGACAAGCGCCATGCTTACCCGGCGCAACTGTCCGGCGGTCAGCAACAGCGTGCGGCGATTGCCCGCACGCTGGCGATGCAGCCGAAGGTGATCCTGTTCGACGAGCCCACCTCGGCACTTGACCCGGAAATGGTTCAGGAAGTACTTAGTGTCATCCGCGCATTGGCCGAAGAAGGCCGCACCATGCTGCTCGTGACCCACGAAATGGGCTTCGCCCGTCAGGTCTCCAGCGAAGTGGTGTTCCTTCATCAAGGCCTTATAGAAGAGCAAGGATCGCCACAGCAGGTGTTCGAAAACCCGCTTTCGGCGCGCTGCAAACAATTCATGTCCAGCAACCGCTAACGGAGCAACATGCATGCAGAATTTTAAAAAGGTCTTCCTGGCCGCCGCCGTCACCCTGGCGTTCAGCGCCGGTGCCATGGCCGAAACCCTGAAGATGGGCATCGAAGCGGCTTACCCGCCGTTCAACAATAAAGACGCCAGTGGCAACGTAGTCGGCTTCGACAAAGACATCGGCGACGCCCTGTGCGCGAAGATGAAAGTCGAATGCACCGTGGTCACGTCCGACTGGGACGGCATCATCCCGGCCCTGAACGCGAAGAAGTTCGACTTCCTGATCTCCTCGCTGTCGATCACCGACGAGCGCAAAGGCGCGGTCGACTTCACCGACCCGTACTACTCGAACAAGCTGCAGTTCATCGCCCCGAAAAACGTCGACTTCAAAACCGACAAGGACTCGCTGAAAGGCAAGACCATCGGTACTCAGCGTGCAACCCTGGCCGGTACCTGGCTGGAAGACACCTACGCCGATGACATCAAAGTCAGCCTCTACGACACCCAGGAAAACGCCTACCTCGACCTGACTTCCGGTCGTGTCGACGCAATTCTCGCCGACAAGTACGCCAACTATGACTGGCTGAAAAGCGACGCTGGCAAGAACTACGAGTTCAAGGGCGACCCGGTTGTAGAAAGCGACAAGATCGGCATCGCTGTGCGCAAGGGTGACCCACTGCGCGAGAAGCTGAACGCCGCGCTGAAGGAAATCGTCGCCGACGGCACTTACAAGAAGATCAACGACAAGTACTTCCCGTTCAGCATCTATTGATCCTGACCTGTGGGACTGGCGCCGTGATTCGACGGCGCCAGCTCCCGACTTTGCCTGCCGCAATTTGAACAGAAACCCATGATTATCGACCTCTACGGATTCGGCCCGGCCCTCGCTGCCGGCGCGCTGATGACCGTCCAACTGGCTCTCACCGCCCTGTGCCTGGGACTGGTGCTCGGCCTGCTCGGCGCCTTGGCCAAGACTTCCCCGTACAAGCCGCTGCAATGGCTTGGCGGCACCTATTCGACCCTGGTGCGCGGCGTCCCGGAATTGCTCTGGGTGCTGTTGATCTACTTCGGTACGGTCAACCTGATGCGCGCCCTCGGTGAGTTCTTCGGCAACCCCGACCTGCAACTCAACGCCTTCGCCGCCGGCGTGATCGCCCTCGGCCTGTGCTTCGGCGCCTACGCCACGGAAGTGTTCCGCGGCGCGATTCTTGCCATTCCCAAAGGCCACCGTGAGGCCGGCCAGGCCCTGGGCCTGTCGAAATGGCGGATCTTCACCCGGTTGATCATGCCGCAGATGTGGCGCATCGCCCTGCCCGGTCTGGGCAATCTGTTCATGATCCTGATGAAAGACACCGCGCTGGTCTCGGTGATCGGTCTGGAAGAAATCATGCGTCACGCGCAAATCGGCGTAACCGTGTCGAAACAACCGTTCACCTTCTATATGGTCGCCGCGATCATGTACCTGGGCCTGACCGTGCTGGCCATGACCGGCATGCACTTCCTGGAAAAACGCGCCGCTCGCGGCTTTGCGAGGAGCGCTTAATGAATTGGGAAGTGATCATCAAGTGGCTGCCGAAACTGGCGCAGGGCGCGACCCTGACCCTGGAACTGGTGGCCATCGCCGTGATTGCCGGTCTGCTGCTGGCAATTCCGCTGGGCATCGCCCGCTCTTCGAAGCTGTGGTACGTGCGCTCGCTGCCTTACGCCTACATCTTCTTTTTCCGTGGCACGCCGTTGCTGGTTCAACTGTTCCTGGTTTATTACGGACTGGCGCAGTTCGACGCGGTGCGTGAAAGCGCGTTGTGGCCGTACCTGCGCGATCCGTTCTGGTGTGCCACGGTGACCATGACACTGCACACGGCGGCGTACATCGCCGAGATCCTGCGCGGGGCGATTCAGGCAATTCCGCCGGGCGAAATCGAAGCGGCGCGGGCCTTGGGCATGTCCAAGCCGAAAGCGATGTTCTACATCATCCTCCCGCGTGCCGCGCGCATCGGCCTGCCGGCCTACAGCAACGAAGTGATCCTGATGCTCAAGGCCAGTGCGCTGGCCAGCACCGTGACTCTGCTGGAACTGACCGGCATGGCACGCACGATCATCGCTCGCACCTATCTGCCGGTGGAGATCTTCTTCGCGGCGGGCGTGTTCTATCTGCTGATGGCTTACGTGCTGGTCCGCGGCTTCAAGCTGCTGGAGCGCTGGCTGCGCGTCGATGCCTGCCAAGGGCGCTGATACTTCCCACGTGCTGGCGGGCGAGGACTTACTCGCCCGTTTCACGGCGCTGGATGCTTTTTTGATTGAGCATCAGGCGCTGTGGAAACCTCGACCGTTCACTCACCTTTCGCTTGCTTGGGAAGCGTCCCACCCGGAACTGGCCTTGTGGCTGCGCGGACGGTCGCTGGAAGACGCGGAAAACGCTCACAACCAACCTGCCGAACTTGTCGATGCGCCGGAGCCATTCGCTTCATTGGCGGCGTTGTCGGCTGAGTTGAGTGCGATTGGCGAGTTGCCGGGACATGCGCTGGGAGCTGCGGGGCATCGGTTGAATGTCGATGTGCCGGGGCGCAAGTGGCAGCAGATCGAAGCGTTTGCCAGTTGTTTGGCTTTTGCCTCGCAGCCGACGCATTGGCTGGATTGGTGTTCGGGCAAGGGGCATTTGGGGCGGCGCTTGCTGGGCTCTGGGCAACAACTGACTTGCGTTGAATACGACCCTCTGTTGGTCGCCAGCGGTCAGGCATTGAGTCAGCGTCATCACTTGCACGCTTTGCATGTGGAACAGGATGTCCTGGCGGCGAATTCCTCTGCCGTGCTGAGCGCGACTCACACACCCGTCGCCCTCCACGCGTGTGGCGATCTACATGTTCGGCTGATGCAACTGGCCAGTGCTGCCGGCTGCCAGCAAATGGCGATCGCGCCCTGCTGCTACAACCGCATCAGTCGTAGCGAATATCATGCATTGTCTTCGGCCGGTTCGAGATCGCTCCTACAGCTCTCGCTGGAAGATCTGGCACTGCCGATGAGCGAAACCGTCACCGCCGGTGCACGCGTCCGACGTCAGCGTGACACCTCGATGGCCCGTCGTCTGGCCTTTGACCTGCTGCAACGGCAAGTGCGCGGCGTCGACGAGTACCTGCCGACGCCCTCGCTGCCCAGCGCCTGGCTGGAAAAACCGTTCGCTGATTACTGTCGAGATCTGGCTGCGCTCAAAGAGTTATCCACAATCGGTGCGCCAGATTGGCCCGCACTCGAAGCAGCTGGTTGGCAGCGGTTGACCGAAGTTCGCAACCTCGAATTGCTTCGCGGATTGTTCCGACGGCCGCTGGAGCTTTGGCTGAATCTGGATCGGGCGCTTTTCCTTGAAGAACAGGGCTACACCGTCCGCCTCGGCACCTTCTGCGACACCCCGCCGACTCCGCGTAATTTGCTGCTACTGGCCGAACGCGTTTAAAACATCACAGCCTGTGGATAACTCTGTTGATGGTTTTCCCATGGATCCAATATCTGCGCCTGTTTCGCTGCGTTAACAGCACTGGTCATTTTTTGTTCACATGAATAAAAAACCTGTAAACCAGGGATTTGCGAACAAAATGAGAATGGCTTCACAAAACCTTATCCAAGCTCACTTTCGCGCCTCTCAGTTGTGCATAAGCTGCCAATCAAAACGACATAACCGCCGAATAATGGGCTCGCCGAGCGAATAATTTTGCCCTCGCGAAAGCCGAAACTCCACTGCCTGTCGTGCAAAACAGCCCTATCGTGCGTAAGGCACGAATGCTGCGCTACGCATTGCGCAGTGCTTAATTTGCCGCGATGCAAAAATAGTCTGAATTCAGGGGTTTACAGGATCTTCCCAATCGCTATAATCGTCGCCCACAACGCCGGTATAGCTCAGTTGGTAGAGCAACTGACTTGTAATCAGTAGGTCCCGGGTTCGACTCCTGGTGCCGGCACCATACAAAACGAAGCCCCTGCAGAAATGCAGGGGCTTTGTTGTTTCTGGGATGTTTATATTCCTGGCAGTTTTACCCTCGGTGAAAATAGCTTCTCCCCTCGCACTTCGCGCGATTAGCCACACTTCCTCTTACACACTTCGAAAGCGCGGACTTTGAACCAACGGTTCACATTTCCATCTTTATGCTAAATTATGAAATAGCAATAATTATGGTGTACACATAAAAAGGTGTAATCGTATGAGCAGCATTTTTCAGCGCCCAGAACTGGCCGAGTCAATGGCTAACCAGCTTCTCAATCCAGGTGTGCTCGACGAAGGTCTGCGCTCAGGTTTATTTCTATCTGGCCTGCGCCGCACAGGCAAAACGACGTTTCTGAGGAACGACCTTATCCCGGCCTTGGAAGAAGCAGGTGCTTTGGTCATCTACGTCGACTTATGGAGCGACACTCTGGCCAACCCGGCAACGCTTGTGCACAACGCCATCCGGGAAACCCTGAAAGATCTGCAAACGCCGGGCTCCTCTGCCTTGGAAACATTCAAGCGAGTCAGCAATGTTGAAATCGGCGCCGCTGGATTCAAGTTCGGCTTCAAACTCGACAGCATTGGCAACGTCGACGGCCCAACACTGGCGCAAGCACTCACCGAAGTCGTAGATCAAGCCAAGACTGATCTGGTGTTGATCATTGACGAGGTGCAGCACGCCATTTCCTCAGACGACGGCAATCAGCTGCTCCTGGCACTCAAAGCCGCTCGCGATGCAATCAACCCTCGTCCGAAAACGCCGGGATACTTTCTATTTATCGGAACAGGTTCGCACAGAGCACAAGTCAGCGAACTGACCGCCAAACGCAACCACGCTTTTTCCGGCGCTACGTCAGCAGCCTATCCATTGCTGAAAGCCGATTACGTTGAATTCCTGCTCAACCGACTCGCAATGACAGTGAAGAAGGACAAGTTGCCGTCCCTCGAAGCCGCTGTCGAAGCGTTCAACACTTTGGGAAATCGCCCTGAAGAAATGCTGAAGGCCCTACGCCAACTCTTACAGCAAGAGGGCGAGCCAGACGTGTTCCTACCGGTAATCGCCAGCACATTGCGCTCGGCAGCGGCGAGCATCGAGCTGGAAAAAGTCGAGCAACTGGGTAGCCTGGCTCAAGCCGTTTTCAACAAGATCGCCTCTACAGAAGGCGATGCTCGCGGAATTTTCTCCACTGACGCAGCGGCTGAGTATTCAAAGTCAGTCGGGCGAGAGGTGCGGGTCGAAGAGATTCAACCGGTGGTGATTGCGCTGGTTGCCGAGAACATCATCATGCGACGCGGGCACGGGATTTACGCGATTACGGATCAGTTTGTTCAAGAGATCTGGCTGGAAGAGCGGGCTTTGATTGAGGGGAGTTAGGCTGCGGGCTGATTTTTATTCAGTGACGGCATTTCTGCCGTGCAGTTAACGCAATCATGTAAGTGAGCCAGTTCGGGGCGAACGTCACTCCTCCATCAAGATGACGAACTATCCACAGACGCAGAAAAGATCGGGCAAAGCGCTGTCGCCGACAGCAACCCAGGTAGCCAGAACCTTTAAGGGTACGCCACACCGTGGTGGTTCTCCCAAAGTGCGATTAGCGTGCGGCGGATCGCACGGTCACAGCGATGTGATGGATGCCACTTTTACCAGTGTGCCCACTGCGTCAACTCATCCCCTTTCATAGCTGCCCTGCAGCCAACCTATCCGCTTGGCCATTCCCGTGCGCCAACCTGCGCCCGTCTCTTTCTCCCGGAAAGAGACGGGCGCTCCTACCACTGCTGCAGCCCACCTCGTACAAGGCTTTGCGGCATTTCCCCTCGCGACAATCGGCGTGACAAACACCGAAGTCACCAGCAACAGCGATGCAGATGATGGTGCCGCAGCCCATGGAATGGACTGCACCTGACTGACAGTCAGGCACGCCCCGGTCATTGCTTCACTGCCTTCACCCGACTCAGGATCTCGCGGCATTGGTCTCGTCAGCCAGTGCAGCCTCCACCCGCCCAATTCTTTGGAAGTGTTCAGGAGGCCAGATCATGAGATGCCCAAGCTCCCGGTCGTAAAGAGCCGCCAGTCCCGCGTTAGTGGACAACCCTCACAGGTCGCAGGGGCCTTGATCCCTGATAACACTCAACATTCGTGGCGGGATGACGTGGGGACAGCTTGATCAGGAGATTATGCAAGGATATGTCGGCTCCCAGTGGACTTGCCCCTACAAAACCGGACACCAACTCCCCGTTAAATTGATGCCACTGCCAAGCGCCTGAACTCCCTCGGTGAGCGATAGTTCAAGGCGCTGTGCGGATGCTGCTCGTTGTAGTGTTCGAAGGCAATTGCCAGGTTACGCAACGCCGTTTCTCGATCCGGCTTGGGCATGTGCGCCACGTAGTCACGCTTGATCGTCTTCACGAAGCTCTCGGCCATGCCATTACTCTGCGGGCTACGCACTGGTGTGGTCACCGGCTGCAAGCCGATCTGCCGAGCAAACAGGCGCGTCTGTTCGGCGGTGTAGGCCGAACCGTTATCGCTGAGCCACTGCACCGGCGTTGCAGGCAGTTGATCACCGAAGCGCTTCTCCACACTTTCCAGCATCAAGTCGCGGATATCATCGCCGCTGTACCCGGTCGGGCTCGCGACCCAGCCGATGGCTTCGCGATCACAGCAGTCCAGGGCGAAGGTCACGCTCAGTTTAGCGCCGTCCTCACAACGGAACTCAAAGCCGTCCGAGCACCAACGCGTATCGCTGGTTTGCACCGCAATACGGCCTTCGTGCCGACGCGGCACGCCGGGTTGTTTGATCCGGCGCTCAAGCAGCAGGTTGTGATCACGCATCACCCGGTAAACTCGCTTCACGTTGATCGCAGGTAGCAGCTGGGTTACACGGGCGCGACGCAGCAATCCCCAGACTCGATGGTAGCCATAGCTGGGCAGCTCGCTGACCTGTTGCTGGATTTCGGCCACCAACTCAGCGTCGTTCACAGGCCTGCTTCGCCGTGTCATGGGCGATACCGATTGCTTGATTCGAACCGTTAATTGCGAGCGCGCCACACCGAGACATTCGCTGACCAGTTTCACTGGTCGTCCCCCGGCAACAAGGGTGAGTGCGCAATCCATTTTCGCGACCGGGCGATCTCCACGGCCTCTTTGAGGATTTCCGCTTCCATCGTTTTCTTGCCCAACATCCGTTGCAGTTCACGGATCTGCTTGAGCGCATCGCTCAGCTCTGAGGCCGGTACCACGGCTTCGCCAGCACTGACCGCCGATAGACTGCCGTCCTGGTACAGCTTGCGCCACAGGAACAACTGGTTGGCATTGATGCCGTTGCGCCGAGCCACGACCGAAACGCTTTGTCCTGGTTCAAGGCTCTCTCGAACCATGGCCAGCTTTTGCTCTGGGCTCCAGCGACGACGCCGCTCCTGGCCCAAAAGCTCACCACTCTTATCGTTGCTATTAGTCATAAACATAACCGTTTGCCTATCCCTTATCGTAAGGGGGAAACGGTGTCCTGTCTTTCATGGGGCTCGTTCACCCAGGCAAAACGCATTCTAACGGTTTGAGAGATGGAAATAGCCCTACATATTGCAACCCAAGGTGGAGACCTCTATTTACTAAAATCATGGCAACCGCTAAATTGTCATAGTGGCAATATGCCAAGCGGGCCGTTTTATGCAAAACGAATCATCCAAACGGATGCAGCCAGCCATTGAAAACGCTGTTATGGGCACGAAAAAGCAAAAAGCTTAACAGCATGATTTTATAAAAGAGAGCAATCATTTTGAACTGGGAAAATTCAATTAAAGTAGGTGGGCCGTCAGTTATAGCTACGTTTGTTTTCCAGCACCTAATTACCACCTATTTAGACAAGTCAGAAATATTTAAAAATAGCCTGACATTAAACTTAGTTCTAATCGCTACAATATTTGCATTCTGCATAGCAATGGGCTGGATTTGGGTAAAATCCGACCAGAAAAAAAGCACCAACAGCAAGTCAATTGCCAAAAACACGATAGAAGAAAACAAAGTAGATGGCAACTTCAAAATCGGAAACTCATCGGACATTACAGATAACAAAATCAATAAAAATAAAGTTAAAGGCGACTTCAGTATTGGCGGCAAAGATTAACAACGCCGTGCGCGAGCAAGGGAGTCGTGAAATGGTGTCAGTTTCTGGAAATGAGATCCATAGCAATGAGATCCAAGGCGATCTTAATATTGGGTCAACCGTAATAAAGATTCCCTCTTTTGACGTTACGGTAGGTGCAGAAGCCTTAAAAAAGCTTATAGCTCAGCACGAATTACTTAAAGAAAGCGACCCTATCTATCAGATGGTATTAGAGGAGCTAGAGAGCAAAATCAAAAGTTCTCCTTCGAGGACTGTCATTGGATTAGAAGCGAAATTAGAGATTGCAGGGCGAGAGGTATATCTCAACCAAGCGCTCATATCTAGCCAGAAAGCTGCGAAGATGATATCTAAGCTTCAACATGTAAAGTCTTATCAGATTATATTTAACCATCTTTTGGGACTCATACTAACAAGATTTAACGCCCACATCCTACCAATGCTTAAAAACGGCCAAGGCGACATCACGATTCGCTCTGCAATTAACGCCACCATCATAGAACCACTCTATCATGAAGTTACGTTGGCTGGCGGCTTTGTAACCAGCGATCTTGTCGAAGGAATGCTTTATTTCTTAACCGAAAAATGTCACGTGGAGTGGACGTGATGGTAATTTATCACCCAGGTTATGATGTAAACCACTGTGTTTATCGAATATTGAATATCTTAAATTCAATAGATAATCATGAAACTCAAAAAGACGTATTACGCCTTATAGATTTTTATTATCTGTATCCTCATCTTTTAAAGTCAGTCAACCTGCCTCGACCGCTCAATCGATACAAAGATATCATTTTTAGCACGCCCGACCCATTTGAAGTAACACCAAACCCCAGAAGCTTATTCTATGAGCTTTCTCGCATTCAAGATTCGGCGATGCTCGCCCTACAACAAAAATCAATCATAAAGCTAACAGCGAGCACCATTACATTACTTTCTAACTCTCTACCCGACGACTTAATAAAGACTTTCAACAACGATTCCTTTTCAAAAAGCGAATTATTTAAAGGCCTGATTTCCGCATTACCGAAAGTCAAGCTCGAAGGAAAAACAGGCTTTAAATTCAAAAGCGGATTAATGGAATATCGCTATGATTAAATCGACACTTTCTATTGAGCGCTTCATAGTAAAAAAATCCGGATTTAGCGTTTATGATGAAAAATTCCACACAGGAATAAATGTTATTCGCGGCGATCACTCTGTCGGAAAAACCACTATTCTTGAATTGATCTTTTATATCTTAGGGGGAGAGATCAAGGATAATCAATGGTTATATCCAGCAGACAAATGTGACTATGTGTGCTGCCAAGTCAATATAAATGGAAATTCTTTTACTATAAAAAGAAATATTGAGAAAGGAAAGATACCTCCAATCTCAATACGCTCTGGCAGTTATGATGAAGAAACTAGTGATGTAGAGGCTTGGGGCAATTACGGCCCACGTCGAAGTGACGAAAAAATGTCCTTCTCTCAGAAATTTTTTGAGCTTCTTGGATGGGGAGGTCACAAGACAGAAGATTACGCCAATCTTACAATGCATCAGATTCTAAGATTTTTGTATGTTGACCAAGAAACTGCTTCTACAAAAATTTTTAGAGCAGAGGACAACCCACGTGCAGACAGCGAAGGTACTCGCTTGGCAATTGCTGAGTTCCTCTTAGGGCTCGACAACTTAGATACACATCAACTACGCCAAGAGCTTTTGATAGCTGAAAGAGAGTACGAACGCGTCGCTTCAGATCTTGCCGCAATGTATAAAATATTGGGGGAGGACTCTGCTGTCACGCTGCAGACACTGCAACTCAATATCGCATCAAATATTGCTGAAATAATTAAATTAAGAAGCACTCCACCAGAAAAGATTGTCAGCTCAAATGTTGATCAAACCAGAATTTTAGAATTTCAACGTATAAAATCTTACATAGACACCTACATTAGACAGCTGCAAAGCTTTCAATCAGATCTATTTTTGGTAAATGGTGAAATTGTAGATTGTCAGCTATTCGAGAAATCGCTCCAATTTAGAAAAAAATCTTTACTAGAGTCCAAGGCAGCATATGACACAGTTGGACTCCTTAAATACTCACAATGCCCATGCTGCCTAAATGAAGTCGTGACATCAGACCTCTCCGAAACCTCTGCAAATTGCCATCTTTGCAAGTCCCTGATTGAAGGAGACAAGCACAACTCTAATTATATGGAACTTCTTAACGAGCTAGACTTCCAACTGCTCAGCAACAAGAAAGTTTTACAGGACCATATCGAACATAAAATTGGCTTGGAATCCTCCATTGAAATTTGTAAATTGAATTTGGCGAATGCACAAAGCAAAATTTCTGAATTCACTGGATTGTTCGACCCTGCGTCTCATGCCGCACTGGAGCGAGCACAAAAAATTGGATTCTTAGAGTCTGAAAATATAAACCATGAGAAAAAAGTTAGAATCATCACTGACTTGGATGCACACAAACTAAAAAAGCTAGACTTAATCGCCGACATATCAAAAATTAAAGAACTTATTCAAAGCGCATCTGCTGCAAATAAAAAAAGGCGCGAAACTGTATACCATGGAATTGCAGAAAACGTCGTAAGCATTCTACAACCTGAGCGCCGGGTCAATGGTGAACCTTATGAGGAGGAATTCGCTGAATCCAGCACTGGAGAGGTGGAGATCGACTTCGCAAAGGACCGAATGCTCATAAATGGAAGGGTGAAATTCTCTGGCAGTTCCAATTACATCAAAAAAAACTCGCTCCACATTTCAGCGCTTTTAGAGTCACTGGACGATCCAAATTATCGACTACCGCGCTTTTTGCTGGTTGATGCAATTGAAAATGGAGGTATGAAAGAATATCGCAGTCACAACTTTCAGCGAGCCCTAATAAACTGCTTCAAGGATCGTTCTGATTTTCAGCTTATTTTTTGCACCTCTATGGTTCTAGATGAACTTAATAATGAAAAATTTGGGGTTGGGCCATTCTATTCCGGAAACGTTCTTAATATATAAACACACTAAAGTCCTGAGATCTGTCTGATCGACATCTAGAAGGTTAGCGAAATGCCCCTAAAAGGATACTTTTAGGGGTAGTCTAAAAATTTCGTATTAGTTCTTGATCTCCACCAGTAGGTTAGCTGTGATTTCGACTCCTGGTGCCGCACCATACAAAACGAAGCTCCTGCAGAAATGCAGGGGCTTTGTTGTTTCTGGTTTTTTTTTCCATCCCAAATGAAAAACCCCCGACAGCAATCGCTGTCGGGGGCTTTCTACAATCCTACGCAGCCTCAACCGAAAGCAAAATCCGACGCCCTAGCTGCTGCAAAGCACGCTCGACATTCTCGATCTTGGAGTGATGCAGGAAATCGACTAACCGATCTACCTGAGGCCGTTGTACACCCAAGCGTCGTGCCAGTTCAGCTTTGCTGACCCCAGACTCCAGAAGCGTATTCCACAACGCAACCTTTGCCGCAGTCAGTGCAGGCAGCCGCAACACCGCGTCACTTTCCTGCTCCCCCGCATCACCTGTCGGAATCAATCGGCGATCATCGACGTATATCGACAGGGCGGTCTCGATGGCATCGATAGCACTGTCGAGCGCCTGTTCAAGGGTGTCGCCAACGGCGTGCATCTCTGGAATTTCTGCGCAGGACAACCAGACACTGCCCGGCTCTTCGTGAACTTCCAACGCATATTCGAACATCACGATTCCTCTCATGGGGTACAGCTGGGCCTCAATCCTTGAGGCCCAGCTGTTTGATTATCGATTTTCTCAACCCTTCGCCCATTTCCTTGGCTCCGTGGTCGGGAAACACAGTTGATTTGCCGTTCAAGGAAACCTTGAAGTGGCTACCCTTGCCGTTTTGGAACTCTACGCCTTGAGCTTTCAACCATCGCCGAAACTCGCTGTACTTCATGTGCATCACTCGCCGTTTCGGTAAAGCGAATGTGCAACATATTTGCTGCATATGCAACATAAGTGTTGCACTGCAAAGAAACACCAGCAGCCACCACCTGGCCACGATTGCGCATCCGTCCTCCGCAAGCTACCGTCAAACCCGTCGCTGCCAATTCAGCGACCGGGCCTGAGAACCCGGGTAAGATGCAGGCGCACCAGCGCCCCAAACCACGATTGCCGACGCTGTTTTAGTGTCCGCATTCACGTGCAATGGCGGCTGTGCGTGGGAGACCTTCGGGTCTGCCGGGCTCCTGTATCTCCGGTTTCTCAGCCTGCGCATAGCTGCCACCTTTTCGCCTGAGAACGAAATGGCAGCTCTCATTTGATACAGGGAGTTCACAAATGAAAAGCATTGATCCGTCAGCACACCGGTCACTTCACGCCCGTCCATCTCGAACGGAAGGTGAAGCGAAATGACCCATTCTCAAGATCTGAAAACCCTCGGCCTCACCCACTTTTCCTTTCAATCCAATCAAGCGATGTTCCGCACCAATCGTGGTGTGCCGGTAATCGCCGCCCTTTCCCACGCCTCACACTTGCTTCACATCTCTCGACTACTCACTGCGGACACTTCAGTCTCGCGCGATCCTGATCTTCACGCTTATGCCTCGCAGTATCTGCAGGAGTTGAGCAAGGCGTTGATCGATGATGTCGTGAAAGTGATGGATGCGCCGTCGGACAAGCCGTTGATGTAAACGCCGGTGTCAGGCCCTCGCCGATGCGAGGGCTTTTGCGGTTCAGACCTGACTGATCTCAAGCACAAACGAAATCTTCTGCTGACTCGCACTCCACACATACCGCAAATGCTTGCCCTACTTGGGGATTGATACGGCTGGCGGGCGAAACGCGGCGACGCATTCATGGCCCGGTAAGCGAACGCTGTTGTAGAGCAGTCCCCACGACTCGGTTTCGCGCAGTTGACGGGCGAATAGCTGAGACGGCCCGTAAGCCTCAGGATCCGGATTGTGCAGCTCGGGGTGATCGTGACGAATGTCGTGTAACGGTTTAACCACCCGATTGACGTAAGTGCGCATGGTCAACTCAAGATCTGCTTCCTGAGTCGCCGCAAGAAATCGTTCCTGGTGATAACAGGTTTCGGAGATGGCCGCAGCCTGACTGCTGGCGGCGTAGTAAACGCCGAAGGTGCCATCGCAGAAACGACTGCGTTTGCCGACGTGGGTAAACGCAGCCATCACCGGAGTCGAACCGGGGCCAGAGAGTCGATCTTCGGGTCTCACGCGGGCGAGAACCCCGGCCTGCTCGATCAGACGATCATTGGTCAGCGCTTCAATTGCGTAGGCAACTTCCAGATCTTCGGGATCGAGCACGTCTTCGAACAGCGCAATCGGCGGGAAGCTGCTGTTGACGATCCGGTAGGCTCGCGGCCATTGCACATCCACCAAATCGGGCACTTTCAACCGCGCACCCCGTCGAGGTAGCGGCGTACATCGGCGATATCGACCACCCTTCCGGCCAGCATGTAATCCAATGCCGTTCGGCCATTGAATGGCGCTGCCGTGTTCGGACTACTAACCCAAGTGTAGGCGCGGTCGCGGCTGTTGCTGAAGATGATGCTCAGCGCCTTGTGAATGCCCATCAGGTAGGAGATGCGCTCAAGGGTGTCGTTAGGCAGACGTATGTTCGGCAGGTGTTTGTATTTATAGAACGTGGTGTTGCCAACGCCGCCGAGTAGTGTGCGTTGCTGCTCGGCGCTGCAGCCCCAGCGCTCCATGAGGTTGAAGAAAAACTTCAGCGCGACGCGGCCGGCTTCGGGGGCGTCTAGTTGTTCGCGTGGGGTGAGGGCTGGAGATGAGGTAGGCATAGACGCCTCCTGATTTTTTGTCTTAGCTGAAGACTAGTACATAACTGTAATTTTTTAGAGTTTTGATACACAAACGAACAATCGTAATGATCAAACGCACAGAAGCCGGAGTCGAGCCGGCTTATGTCTTTCTGCGCTATTTAAACAATTCTGAATGGCTCCCTAAATCCACAAACGTGATCAGGTCTGGGCGTGTGTTCTCGTAAATCATCAGAAAATCGCCACCGATATGACACTCGCGGAATCCAGACCAATCTCCAGTCAGCGCATGATCCAGATATTCTGCCGGTAATTGCTGCCCCAAGAACAACATCGCCATCACATTCCGGACGTCGTTCATGTCTCGCCTTCCGGCACGGTTAAAACGATCCCAAGACTTCTTGAATTCAGAAGTCTGTGCACACTGTTTAGGCCGATCAGCGCGTTTTTGCGTTTTCTCCGGTTTCGCCATCAGCAGTCCTCAGCATGTCGTCTATCGAGTCGAAACGCTGACGGATTTCTCGTGCTTCCATCATCGCGCGGGCCGTTTTCTCTGATGGAATTCGCACCTCGAAGGGAAGCCCTTGAGTGGCAACAACCTGTCGCAGAAAAAGTCGCATGGCGTCGCTAATGCTCAGCCCGCAAGCGTTTAAGACTTCAGTGGCACGCGCTTTCAAATCCTCATCAATGCGGCAGCGCACATCGGTAGTTTTCAGTAGTGCAGCCATTTCAATTACCTCATCGTGATTTTGTAGCTACATCAGCGCTACCTCTGCATTGTGGTCGGAGGGATCTTCGTCGGTCAACGCGAAGTTGATAGGTGGTTGTCTACCGCCATGGCTTGCATGCCAGACATCCATTTCAACTCCTTTGACAGGTAGGTGCTATCAGCTAAAT
Organism: Pseudomonas baetica; assembly: GCF_002813455.1. Taxonomy (NCBI): domain Bacteria; kingdom Pseudomonadati; phylum Pseudomonadota; class Gammaproteobacteria; order Pseudomonadales; family Pseudomonadaceae; genus Pseudomonas; species Pseudomonas baetica. The sequence continues at coordinate 3,078,017 of NZ_PHHE01000001.1, forward strand.
CGGAACTTTGCCTGAGACGTATCTGCGCATGACGCAGGCATAAACCTCGGAAGATGTAAGCTGTTTCTCTTCGAAAAAAATCTCCCCACGCACCAAAACCACGCACTTTTTTTGACCCCCATCACCCCCACGTCACCAAAAACCCCGATCCTGTGTCAGCTTCCAGCCATCGGCGGGGACATCAATTCGCTACTAAACCCGCGACAACTATGCTCAGGTACAGGAATATAGCCGGCATATGGCGCCGGATCGGCAGTCTCGTAAACAACAATACCCAGCCCACTTCAGAGGGCATTACCCATGGATAGCAGAACCTTACGCAACCTCATGCGCATCGTGCAGACCGGCTCGTTGTCGGCCGCAGCCGAGCATTCGTGCCTGACCGTGCAGGCCTTGGCCGCGCAGTTGAACAAGGTCGAAGAACAGTTCGGTTTCCGCTTGTTTCGTCGTTCCAACAAAGGGCTGACGCTGACGCCGCAAGGCACTGAGCTGACGCCGTATATGGACAAAGTGCTGATTGCCACACGACAGCTGGAAGAAAAAGTCGAGGCATTGAAAGTGCCGGGGCAGCGCACGTTGAAAGTGGCGTTGAACAACACGTTGTCGCCCGATTTCAATCGTCGAATGATCGGACGCCTGATCGAGGTGTTTCCCGATTACCAGATGGAATTCAGCTACGCCGAGTCGATGGAAAACCTCAGCAAGCTGAAGAATGAAGACTTTGACCTGGCGGTGCTGATCGGCCCACAGCGTCCGGGTTTGCCGAGTATCGTCCTGCCGGATGTACAGGTGCAGGTGGTCGGTGCCCATTGCGGGCAGGAAAACGATCCACTGACGTTGCTGGGCAACAAGTTTCAGGTACGTCCTGCGGAAGATTGTCCGTATTCCCACAGCTTTTTGCGTTTTCTCGACGCCGGGCTGGGCAATCACGAGAACGGCCAGCGCATGGTCTACTCGTGCAGCGAAACCCTGACCCTGTCGCTGATTACACAGATGGATGCGGTGGGCATGGTCTCGCGCGAGGCCGCGCAGAAGAACGGCCTGACGATTTTCCCCGGGTTCGAGGATTTCCTCGAAGTGCGCCTGGCGGTGAACAACCCGGAGTTGTCGAACCAGGCGTTGAGCGATGTCGTCGATCTGCCGCTACATGAACGAGCCGAGCGCAATGTACGCAGCCGTCCCAACCGCCACACTGAGAAAGAGGTTTTTGCTGAAATACGCACATAACAACGTCGGAATCGCGGCATAGAATTCCGGGCGATCGAGCTGTATGTGCTGATCCTTGATCAATAAGGGTGTCAGGCTGATCGCAGCGACGATCGCCACCGGCAAGTACTCCAGCGCGCGTGCGATAAACGGCGGCCAGTGCTCGGTGTTCACTTGCAGTGGCAAGGCGCGTGGCAAGAAAGTCACTGCCATCATCAGCGCGACCACCAGAATCAGGAACGTTTGGTCAGGCATACACCCACTCCGCAGCCCACAAACGTGGCAATAAACACATTAAACGGCGAGTTGCCGACCAGACTCAGTACGCCCATGCAAATCACCGCGGCCGCTGCTGCAATGAGTTTGTTGCGAGTGTTACACAGCGACACCAGCACGTAGAGCATCATCGCGGTCAGCGCGTAGTCGAGCTGATATTTGATCAGGTGCGCTGCGTACTGCGCGCACACCGCGCCCAGCAGACCGCCGAGCACCCACGCGGTGTGGCAGAACAGGTTGAAGCCGATCAGATAACGCACGTTGACCGGCGCGCCAGTACCGAGTTTCACGCTGTGGAAGGCAAAGGATTCGTCGGTCAGGCCACCGGCGTAACACCAGCGCTCCATACGGCTGAGTCCCAATGCACGCAGGGCCTTGGCCATGTACACCGACATCAGCATGTGCCGCGCGTTGATCAGGAAAGTGGTCAGCACAATGGTGGTCAGCGACGCGCCGCTGGAGATCAACGCCAGCGCGGCGAATTGTGACGCGCCGGCATACACGAATAAACACATCGCGACCGGCAGCCACAATGGCAGCCCGGCGTTGACGGCCATCAAGCCGAACACAAACGCCACCGTGAAGTATCCGGCCACCACCGGGCTGGCTTCGGCAAACGTGCGTGACGGCTGATGGTTGACCATCAGCGGCGCACTGCCGGACGTTTCATTCATAGATCCCTCTCAAATGTCCGCTCGCCATGGGGTTCGCAAAAACCCTGGGCCGTCCAGAATCGCTTGCCCGCGAGATTAGCATCGTCAACGAACAGAAACATCCGCAACACACCGACACGCTTCATGTCGGAAGACGCTGCTTCAACCAGACGTTGACCGACACCCTGGCTGCGATAGCGCGGGCTGACCGCCAAATGATTGATCGTGCCACGACTGCCGAGCATGCCGCCCAACACCGCGCCGACGATTTCGCCGGCAACGTCGAAGGCCAGATAGGCCGTGGTGGTTTTCTGGATCAGCACGCCACGCAGGCATTTGGCGTCCTGCCATTCGCAGAAGGACACTTCGTCGAACTGGCGGAAGAAGCGCTCCATGCGTTGCGCATCCTTGGCCGTGGCGCGACGCAGCACCACTGGCGTCGAGCACTCGACGCCGTCGATTGGGGTGATCTGATTAGCGAACAATGTCGAAAGCGGTCCCGGGCCGCGAGAAGGAGATCGCCAGAATCTGCCGGTACGCCATCGCATGGGTGTGCGTGTTGCGCGCCGGGGTCACGTAGTGGCGCATGTCGCGGTCGAGGAAGTAGGTGGTGTCGAGAATTTCCTGGTAGGTGGTCGACGCCAGTTGATGCTCGTGGATGTCATACAAACGACTCTCCGCACCCTCGACATTGTTGCGCCCCCAGAAGTGCACACCACTGAACGGATAACCGTCGCAGTGAATGCCTTCAGGGGTGATTTCCAGCTGCTTGCCGGGTTTGATTTCGATGCGGATCTGATGGATCTGGCATTGCCAGATCTCATCGTGCAGCTCTTCCGGCAGCACGCTTTTGTACACCTCAAAGTCGGTGTCGATCAGGCTGCGCATCACCGGCGACGAAATCACCTCATCGGAAAAGTCCTGGAAGTGCCGCACCAAGCCGCCGACATAGGCGTTGTTTTCCTTGGACTGCACGTACGCGCGATGTTCGAGCTGCTTCAGTTCGCGCGTCTTGGGGTTGTACTCAAAATCGCTGTAACGACGGAAACGCATGCCGGCTTCGGCCTGACCGTAGTAACTGTCAGGTTCCATGTTTTCCCAACTTTTGGTCAGTCTGACGAAGTCGGCGAAATGACCGTAGAGATTGAAGTCACCACCCTGGACGTTGACGTATTTGTCGCGCCGTAGCGATTCGCCCACTTCTCTGTTCAAAACGATCATTACCAAATTCTCCGCTGCATTGAGCGGCCTAATCTATTAGGTGGAGAATTTGCGTCCATGAGAAAGAATTTCAGGCATTTAAAGCGTCGTTTGAAACGGGGTTTGAAGCGACTGAAAAACAACTTTTACATGACAAAAACACGGGTTTTTTCCGGTTTTCACTAAAAAACCGTCGAAAAAAAACCCCGAACCAGTCGGGGCTTTCTCAGTTTCGTTACACCTGATCGGGCATCAGAAGATGTTGATCGGGTAATCCACGAATACACGCAACTCGTTACCGCTGCTGTTGTAGTCGGCGGATTTCTGCGAAACGCGCAGGATCGAGCTGCGCAGTTTCACGCTCAGGTCTTTGGCCGGACCGCTTTGCACGACGTATTTGACCTGGTTGAAGATCTCGCGCTCGGTACCGCCGCTGCTGGTGTCGGTGGTGATGTTATCGCCACGCACGTAAGCAAAGTTGTAGCTCAGACCCGGTACGCCGAATGCGCCGAAGTCCAGGCCGTAGCCCAGCTGCCAGCTGCGCTCGTCTTCAGCGTTGAAGTCCGACCAGTACGAGTTGGCCAGGTAGATGGTGTTGCCACCGTCACCCTGACGGCGACCGTCATTCTGATAACCGCCGTATGGATAACCCAGGTTGCTGTCACCGGTGCTGCGCTGGTGTGCCACGGTGAACGAATGTGGGCCTGTGGCAAACGTGGCTGCCAGGCTCCAGATTTTGTTGTCCTGACCGCCCGTGTTCTTGATGTCCGCATAGGACTTGTCAAGTTTGGTGCGATAGCCGTTGAAGTCCAGAGTCAGCGACTGATCCTTGTCGATCGGGAACACATAGTTGGCGTTCACGTACTGTTTCTTCATCACGTCTTCGACGTCGGAAGCGTACAGCGCTGCCTTGAACTGTTCGGTGAACTGGTAGCTACCACCCAACACATTGATCGACTTCAAGCCACCGCTGTCACGGCCTTCAGCGCTCTTGCGCGATTCGGCGGTGAAACGACCGGCGTTCAGCTCCAGGCCTTTGATCTCTTTGGAAGTGATCAACGTACCGGTGTAGCTTTCTGGCAGCAGGCGCGAGTTGTCGTAGTTCAGCACCGGCAGCGCCGGCATCTGGTCACCGTAGGTCAGAACGGTATTGGAGACGCGGAATTTGACCGCTGCACCGAATTTGGACAGATCGTCAGCCGCGTTGCCGCTGTCGCCCTGCTTGAAGAAGTCGATGCCGCCAGCGCCGCTGCGCCCCTTGCCACCGTCCAGACGCAGGGCGTACAGACCAAAGGCATCCACACCGACACCGACGGTGCCTTGGGTGAAGCCGGACGAGAACGTACCGATGGCCGCTTGGCCCCACTCGGCTCTGTCCGGGCTACCGTCCTTGTAATCACGATTGATGTAGGCATTGCGCAGCAGCACTTTGAGGCTGCTGTCTTCTTGAAAACCCTTGGACTCGGCCTGGTCGTTAGCCATGGCCGAAGTGGCGCTCAACATCCCCAATGCGATCAGACTGATCCGCTTGTTCAACATTTTGTTTTCCTTATTACGGGTTGAAACGCGCTGTGTCGAACGGCTGAAACGGCGCTAAAGCACTCTTTTTTCACCCCGAAACAAAAAGGCCCGCCCACGACAAAGTCGTGGCGGGCCTTCTTATTATTTTGAGTCATGGCGGTTGGCCACAGGCGTTGGGGCGAATCCTAGCCGTGCCCTGAACATTGTGTCAATTTCAAGAATCGTCTTTAAATAGGCGAAAATCGTCTAAGAAACGTAAATTTTTCGCTGACTCCTTGCACGGAAATGCGCGTAAACAGTGAATCCAGTGCGCTTCAAGCGCAACCGTCGAGACCACAAAACGCAGAGGATTCGCCGGTTGTATTGACTTCAACGGCCTCAGCCAACCAATCGGCGAAGTCTTGCGGCTTGCCCAGCCAGGGACTGATGTCGAGCAGCGTGAATTGACCGTCATGTTCCAGCGCAAACGTGGGAAATCCCTGCCCGCCGAGTTGAGCCAACAGCCCGCGAGTGGCTTTTATATGTGGCTCTGCATCAACGGATTTAAACGCAGCCTGAAAGGTTTCCACGACGTAGTCCATTTGTGTAGCAAACTCCAGAAGGACCGACTCATCGGCAATTCGCCGCCCTCCTACGTAATGCGCCGTCTGCAAACGCCCGAGCATTTCGAGTCCTCGGCCGTCGACTGCCTCAGCTGCCATGACGGCGGTGATCGGCGGTATTGAATCGAAAACGGCGGTGTCATCGCGCAACAAGCCTTCGAAATACGCCTCGCCAAAGGGCTGTCCGGTGTATTCGGCAATACGCCGATCATGGGGCATGACGTAATTGCGCAACTGTGGCGAAACGCGCTGACGGTTGGCGCCGCTCATCATGCCTCCCGCATGAGCGATCACCGGCAGTACTTGCTGTGCCGCCTGCACCAACGGTTTTGCGCCGTAACACCAGCCGCACAGAGGGTCGTAAATGTAGTGAAGGATCATCAGAAAACTCCGGCAGGAATGTGGGAAAAATCGATGCCGGCAGCCTAAGCCTGAAGCCGTTGCGGAAAAACGCCGTAACGGCTTTCAGTCTGTTTCGTGAACCGGGCGAATTGTCCGAACGGTCAGGTTGTGTCCATTTCGACACAAATTGAAACAATCAGACCGGGGAACTTTTCACGAATAATTAAAGGAAGTAAATGCAAAGCATTACCATTCGCATCCTAGAATTCTTCCACCTTTTCGGATGCGCTTTTCAATGCCTGCCCCGTTCCGTCTCACGCCCGTCACCCTTGGGCTTTCTGCCTTTCTGTCGAGTGGTTTTGCTTACTCTGCAACCGAGTTACCCGCGACCGCCATCAGCGCCCAGGCGCAAGAAGAGGCCGATGACCCGCGCGTCAAAGTCAGCAACACCGCGACCCGCACTTCGACCCCGGTGCGCTATGTGCCGCAGGCCATTGATTCGATCAAGACCTCGAACGTTGCCAATTACGGCACCAACGACATCGGCGATGCCTTGAGTGGCATGCCCAACGTCAGCAGCAGCGCCGACACCCGCTTCGACAGCTTGCGCATCCGCGGCTTCGACGCCAGCAATGACTTCTATCTGGACGGCATTCGCGACGACAGCCAGTACAAGCGCGACCTGCACAACATCGAACGCGTCGAAGTGCTCAAAGGTCCGGCCGCCGTGCTGTACGGCCGTGGCAGTCAGGGCGGGATCGTTAACCGCGTGAGCAAAATACCCGAGGCCGGACGTCGCTCGACCATCGAAGCCCAAGGCGGCAGCGAAGATCTGCGCAGCCTGTACGCCGACCTCAGCACCGACCCGAGCGAGAACATCAGCCTGCGCCTGAACATGGGCAACATGGATGAAAACAGCTTCCGCGATGGCGTCAGCGGTAACCGCCAACTGTTCGCGCCGTCAATGAGCTGGCAACTGACACCCGACCTGAACTGGTTGGTGCAGTACGAATACAGCCGCTACAACCGCACGCCGGATCGCGGTATTCCAGGCGTCAACGGTCGCCCGGCGGACGTGGGCCGCGACACGACTTACGGCAACGACCACGATTTTATCGACGACAAGACGCAGTCCCTGCGCTCCAGACTCACCTATGAGCTCAATGACAACTGGCAACTGCGCCAGACCCTCGGCGTGTTCAAGCTCGACAGCGATTTCGACAACACCTATCTGACCGGTTACACCCCGGCGACCAATAAGGTCACGCGCCAGCACTGGCAACAGGATCTGAGCACCCGCAACGTCTACAACAACCTCGAGCTGGAAGGCGGTTTCGATACCTTTGGCCTTGAGCATCGCCTGCTCACCGGTATCGAAACCGGCAGTCAGCGCCGTGACCCGAAGCTGTACAACGCCGCCACCGGCCGAGGTTCCCAGCCGGTGCCGGCATTGGACCTGTTCAACCCCAACCGCGAACTGCGCCATACCGGACGCATGCAGTTGTCCAGCAACAGCCACACCGAAGTCGAAAGCCGCGCGGTCTACGTGCAAGATCAACTGCGGCTGAACGATCAATGGCAATTGTTGGCGGGTCTGCGCTACGACACCTTCGACATCGAGTCGACCAACAAGCTGAGGAACATTACCGAAGATCGTGACAGCCACAGCACCAGCCCGCGCGTGGGTCTGGTCTGGACGCCGCTGCAAAATCACTCGTTCTACGCCTCGTGGTCCAAGACCTTCTCGCCCGTAGGCGGTGGTCTGATCGGCATCACTCCGGGCGCGGCCGGCAACAGCAACGACCTGAGCCCCGAGCTGACCAAGCAGAAAGAAATCGGCGTTAAAAGCGACTGGCTGGATGATCGCCTGAGTACCACGCTGGCGGTCTATGACCTGGAGCTCTACAACCGCCGCACCGTTGATCCCAATGACCCGACCCTGACCGTCATGACCGGTCTGCAACGTTCACGGGGCATTGAACTGACCGCAACCGGCAAACTCGTCGGCAACTGGTACATGCGCGGTGGCGTCGGCGTGCAGGATGCGACCATCGAGAAGGACAACAACGGTCTGGAAGGCAAACGCATCAACAACGTCGCCAAGCACAACGGCAGTCTGTTCCTGACCTGGAAGCCGGAAATGGGCTGGTACGGCGAAACCGGCCTGACCCTGGTCGGCCAACGTTATGCCGATAACGCCAACACCACGGAGCTGCCGGGCTATGGCCGTTGGGATGCGCTGGTCGGGTACCGCTTCAAGGACTGGGATTTGCGTGGGGCGTTGAACAACATCACCGACCGCGAGTACTACGCGTCGGCGACCAGCGCCGCGCAGATCATGCCGGGTGCACCGCGTAGCGTGGTGATGACGGGTACCTACAGCTTCTAAATCAGCGCAAAAACCTGTGGGAGGGGGCTTGCTTCCGAATGCGGTGGGTCAGGAACCATGATGTCTACTGACCCGACGCCTTCGCGAGCAAGCCCCCTCCCACAGGTTCAGTGTTCACATCGGTTTTGTATCGTGCATAAAAAAGCGCCGCCATCCCGGCAGCGCTTTTACCCATCCCTGTTGTACTTCTTATCCTTCCATCACAGCCCACAACGCTTCCAGTTCGGCCTCGCTGAACAGGCCAGCGGGGTAGCGCTCGATCATCATCCGGCGCGGATCAGCTTCCCTGATCTGACGCGTTCCATTGGACTTCAAAAAGTGCGCGACAATCTGGAGCAATTCGCCGTTTACGGCCATGGGATGCAAAGTCCGCTCGCTGACTACGTTCACTTCGGCGTTCATTTCAGCGCTCTCTCCCCGGTCATGAGCGGCTAAGTTATCCAAGGTTTATGACAGAACTGTTGAAGTTCTCCTCCCTCCCTAGTGCGCTTTGTCCGATACAAGAGCTATGCCAAGGTCTGCGGTTTGTCGACAAGCGGATACAAAGAAGCCCGCAGTCCAATCGGGCTGCGGGCTTCTTCAGGTACAGGGCGCGTGAATCGTCGCCCGGCTGATTTATGAATCAACTCGGGCTGTTACGACTCAACTCACTCTTTGCGCGGCGCTGGCTGCTGTTGGGTAAGGCAGTGGATATTGCCGCCGCCCAGTAACAGTTCGCGGCCCGGCACCATCACCACTTCGTGCTGCGGGAACAGGTTTTGCAGAATTTCCCGGGCCGGAACATCCATCGGATCGTCGAAGCTCGGGGCGATGATGCCGCCGTTGACTATCAGGAAGTTCACGTAAGAACCGGCCAGACGCACGCTCGGATTACGCTCCTGCGTACCGTCCACCGGGTCGACCCCGGCGCACTCTTCTTCGGTGGCGAACAGCGGCCCCGGAATCGGCATCTTGTGCACCGTGAATGGGCGCCCTTTGGCGTCGGTGCTGTTTTCCAGCACTTTCATGGCCGCCTGGCAGCGCGGGTAGTTCGGATCCTGCGGATCGTCAGTCCAGGCCAGCAGTACTTCACCGGGACGCACGTAGCAGCAGAAGTTATCCACATGGCCGTCGGTTTCGTCGTTGAACAGACCGTCCGGCAGCCAGATGATTTTATCCACAGCCAGATTGGCGCTCAGCACCGCTTCGATTTCTTCGCGACCCAGATGCGGGTTGCGATTGCGGTTGAGCAGGCATTCTTCGGTGGTGATCAGCGTGCCTTCGCCATCGACGTGGATCGAGCCGCCCTCCAGCACAAAACCTTCGGTGCGATAACGCGGGCTGCGCTCGATTTCAAGGATCTTGCCGCCGACCTGCGAGTCACGGTTCCATGGCGAGTACAGGCCGCCATCGAAACCACCCCAGGCATTGAAATCCCAGTTCACACCACGCACTTCGCCGCTGTTGTTGATGACGAAAGTCGGGCCGCTGTCGCGCACCCAGGCGTCATCGCTGGACATCTCGACCACGCGAATATTCGGTACATCGAGACGCGCACGGGCGTTTTCGTACTGGCCGGCGGAGACCGCAACAGTCACTGGTTCGAAACGGGCGATGGCCTTGGCCACTGCCGCGTGAGCGGCTTGCGCCGGTTTGCCGCCCAGACGCCAGTTATCCGGACGCTCGGGCCAGATCATCCAGGTCTGAGTCTGCGGCGCCCACTCGGCCGGCATGTGGAAACCATCGGCGCGCGGGGTACTTTTCAAAGTGGTCATCGGATCAGGACTCCTGGAAACCATCGAGGGTTAGCAAAGCAATGGCGACTTTATAACCGATAAATATCGGCTTTAAAAGCTTACAAATCACCTTCGATCTGCAAGGCAACATAAATAATCGATATAAATCTGAATTCCGACAGCGCCTCCAAAGGATCGTGGGTCACAGGCCTTCTTCGAGGACCCGGTCCAGCATGTCGACAAAGAAATCCACGCTGCGCCGCGAGGTGACCATCGGCGGTTTGATCTTGAGGATGTTCAGATCATCGCCGGTCGGTTGCATGAAAATGCCCAGCTCGCGCAAGCGGTCGCACAGCAGCGTAGTTTCTTCGGTCGCAGGCTCCAGAGTCTCGCGATTGCGGATCAGTTCCACGCCCAGATAGAACCCGGAACCATGCACCGCCCCTACCAGCGGATGTTTATCGATCAATGCTTCGAGCCGTGCCTTGAAGTGGCCACCGACCACCTGGGCGTTCTCCCAGAGTTTTTCTTCTTCCATGACATCCAGCACGGCCATGCCGATCTGGCAGCTCACCGGACTGCCGCCGGCCGACGAGAAAAAGTAACCCTCGGCCTCCAGCGCCTCGGCGATTTCCCGGCGAGTGATCACCGCGCCGAGTGGCTGGCCGTTGCCCATGCCTTTGGCCATGACGATGATGTCCGGCACCACGCCCTGCTCTTCAAAACCCCAGAAGAAATGGCCCATGCGCCCGTAACCGACCTGCACTTCATCGGCGATGCATACACCGCCCTGCGCACGCACCAACTCATACACCTGCTTCAGATAGCCTGGCGGCAGCGAGATGCCGCCGGCATTGCCGTACACCGGTTCACAGATAAACCCGGCCAGTTGGCGTTTGTGCTCGGCGATTTTCGCCAAGTGATGTTCGACGCTGCGCACGTAATCCGGTGCCGAATCGAGGCCGCGGAATTCGCCGCGATAAATGTTCGGCGCGGTCACCGGATGCACCCAGTCCGGGCGACTTTCGAGGGCTTTCGGGTTATCGGCAATCGAAGTCGATACCGCGTCGGCGCCGATCGTCCAGCCGTGATACGCCTCAAGCACGCTGATCATGTCGCGCCCGCCGCTGTAGGCCCACGCCAGACGAATCGCCAGGTCATTGGCCTCGCTGCCGCTGTTGACCAGAAACACTCGATCCATGCCTTGCGGCGCCAGCTTGAGCAATCGCTCGGAGAACTCGGCCACCGCCGCGTAGTTGAAGCGTGAGTTGGTGTTGAGCAGCGACCACTGGCGGGCAGCGACCGCCGCCATGCGCGGGTGACCGTGCCCGAGCACCGCGACGTTGTTGAGCATGTCGAGATAGGAACGGCCCTGCATGTCAATCAGGTGATTGCGCCAGCCACGTTCGATGCGTGGCGGGTCAACGTAATAGTGCTTTTGCGTGCGGGCGAAACTGGCGTCACGGCGGTCCAGCAGGGTTTTCGCGTCCAGCTCCGGCACGGCATCGCAGGCCAGGCCCAATAAGGCTGCCGGCGACGGACATAATGCCTGCCACGCCGCCGCACGGGATGGCGTGCAGAACAGCGGCGCATTCAGTTGCGCACCGCGACTCAGTTGCACGATCAACGGCTTGCTCACCGAGCCCAGCACTTGGCCTTTGACCAGCGCCGCGCCGCTGTGCAGCGAAGGCGTCACGCCCCACAACCGCACGCTGAGCTGCGGGCCATCGAGTTGCAGCGCACCGTCTGCCGCTTGATGCAGCACGCCGGCAAACGGCGCTTCCACGGTAGTACCGTTCGGCACGCGCAACTCGACATGCAGCGGCAAGGTATCCGGCTCGACGGCACTGTCCGGTTGAGTACGCGACAAACGGTATTGGCCGTAACGACTCGCCGCCAAACCATGGACGGCCGCCGCTTCGGTCAGCAGGCGCTGATCAATACCTTCCTGCTCCCAGTTGCCGGCCTCGAAATGCGGGCTGAGAACGCCGAGATCGATCAATGCGAATTCGCGCCCGACCAAGCCAGGCAACAACGGCGCAAAACCTTCGCCATTGATTTCCGGCAAGGCTTGCCCGACGGCGGTGAGGATCGCTGCCTCCATCAGCGCCAGTGGCACCGAGGTGGCGACGCGGAAGATTTCCCACTCGTGGGTGAGGTTGTCGCGGCTGTAAGCGTTGCCCGGATCGATGCTGACCTGCTGCTCGCCACTGAGCACCAGCACCGCCGCCCGCGCGACGATCAGGGGCCACAGCGCTTGCAGCTCCTCGGGTTGCAGCGGATTGACCGCATGATAAGCCTGCACCGCCGGCAGAATCACAAACGGGTCGCCGCCGGCGTGGTGCAGCAACGCAGCGCAAGTCACCGACAGATCGGTGATGCGCCAGGTGCGGATCAGGTCGCCGAAATCGATCACGCCCTGCAACTGCCAATGGCGCTGGGCGTCGCGCTGCCAGACGGCATTGTCGTCGGTGATGTCCATGTGGATCGCCTGCACCGGCAGTTTGTCCGCCAGCGGCTGCAAGCGGCGCTCAGCCTGTTCGGCGACGCCGGCGATCAATGCGCGTTGTTGGTCGTCCTTGATCACTGGCAGCAAATGGCTGATCAGTGCGCTGGCATGGCGCGCGTCCCACTGCAAAGTGCGCTCAAGGCCCGGATGGTCGAACCCGGCCAGTGCCAGATCCATCTCACCGCAGAGCCGGCCAAACCCGGTCACCACCTCATGGCCCAAGTGATCGAGATGGGTCAGCGACTGGCCTTCGATGTAATCCAGCAGCCGCACATGCACCGGCTCGCCATCGACTTGCAGCGTCAGCAGGTCCTGACCGTTACTGGCGGCAATCACCCGTGGCACGGTCACAGCACAATGTTCGGCCAGATACTTGAGCCCGGCATGCTGGGCCTGCAACTCGACAAGGGCGTAATCGCCCCGGCAGATTTTCAGCACAAACCGCCCGCGTGCGCTGTCGACGCGATAGTTGAGATCCTGCTGGCTGCCAAGGGCCTGCAACGTGCCGCTGAGCCCGTAATGTTCGGTCAGCCATTGCAGGGCCTGTGCCTGTGAAACCTGCGGGCTGGGCAAACTGGCGCGGTGAATCAACATGGCGAGCGGCATGGAACGACCCCTGGAATTTTATCAGGCGCCTATATCGCCATTGCTTCAGAGGATGCGCAACCCCTGAGCGTGGTTATTCGCGCGCTCGCATCCGCCGGCACTTTGCGCAAGAATGTCGGCCATTCACACCTGCCTATGGAAATCCTCATGAATGTCATCACCACTGATTTGCCCGGTGTTCTGATCATCGAACCGAAGGTGTTTGGTGACGAGCGCGGTTTCTTCTACGAAAGTTTTAACGCCAAGGCCTTCCAGCAAGCCACTGGTCTGGACACTCAGTTCGTTCAAGACAACCATTCGCGCTCGCAAAAAGGTGTGCTGCGCGGCCTGCATTACCAACTGGAAAACACCCAAGGCAAACTGGTGCGCGTCACTGTCGGTGAAGTGCTAGATGTGGCCGTGGACATACGCCGCAGCTCGCCGCACTTCGGCAAGTCGGTAGCAGTGCGCCTGTCGGCTGAAAACCATCGTCAACTGTGGGTGCCGGAAGGTTTCGCCCATGGCTTCGTAGTACTGAGTGAGTTCGCCGAATTCCTCTACAAGACCACCAACTACTACGACCCTTCGTCCGAGCGCAGCATTCGCTGGGACGACCCTGCTCTGGGTATCGACTGGCAGCTGGACGAAGCGCCGAAGCTGTCGGCCAAGGATCAGGCTGCCGCGCTGCTCAAGGACGCTGACGTCTTCGCCTGAGCCTAGGCATAATGCGCCTGTCACTACAGGCGCATCCGGCTCATGAAACCATCTATCCCACGCAGACCTCGCTGGCGCAGCCTCGCCCTGCTGGCACTTTGTCTGGCCCCTTTACTGTGGCCGCTGGAGCATCTGGCCGAGCGCTATTACCGCAGCGAACTGGCCGGCCAGAATCGCCAGACCCTCGACCTCTACGTCGCCAACCTGCTGGGCACCCTGCACCGCTATGAAGTGTTGCCGCAGATACTCGGCGACTTGCCGGCGCTACGCGCTGTACTCGGGGCGCCGGACGATGGTGTCACCCAAGGCAATGCCAACCGTCTGCTGAAAAATATCAGTGCGCAGACTGGCGCCGAAGTCATGTACCTGATGGACACCACCGGGAAAACGCTGGCGGCGTCGAACTGGGACAAACACGACAGCTTCGTCGGCCGCAATTTCGCCTTTCGCCCGTATTTCAGCGAAGCCATGGCCGGGCGTCTCGGGCGTTTTTTCGGTCTCGGCACCACGTCGGCCAAGCGCGGTTACTTCTTCGCTGCTGCCGTGCGTAACGGTGAAAAGATCACTGGCGTGCTGGTGATCAAAGTCGATCTCGACCACACCGAAAGCCTATGGGGTAAAACGCCGGAACAACTGCTGGTGACCGACCATAACGGCGTGGTCATCCTCACCTCGCGTCCTGAATGGCGCTTCCGCTCGACCCGCGTCTTGAGCGATACCGAGCGCGCAGCTATCACCGCAATCCAGCCCTACCCGACCCGCGAACCGCGTCCGCTGAATCTCAGCCCCGACGCCTGGCTGACGCAAACCCACGACATCGCCGAAACCGGCTGGAGCGTCAGCATCCTCGCCCCGCGCACGCTGATCGACCGGCCGGTGCGCACGGTGGTGGCGATCGGCGGCGCCACACTGTTGGTGGTGATGCTATTGGTAGGCCTGATGATGCAGCGCCGTCGCCACTATCTGGAACGCATCGCGTTCGAGGCCAAGGCCCGTCGTGAGCTGGAAGGCCGCGTCGCCGAACGCACAAGTGATCTGGAAGGCCTCAACCGCCGTTTGAAGCAGGAAGTACTGGAACGCGAGCAGGCGCAACAGGAACTGGTGCGCGCCCAGGATGATCTGGTGCAGGCCGGCAAACTGTCAGCGCTGGGGACTATGTCAGCGAGCATCAGCCACGAACTCAACCAACCGTTGGCGGCGATCCGCAGTTACGCGGAAAACGCCGAAGTACTGCTCGATCACCAACGTACCGACGAGGCCCGCGGCAACCTCAAACTGATCAGCGAACTGACCGGACGCATGGCCTCGATCATCGCCCACCTGCGCGCTTTCGCCCGCCGCGACCGCCACGCCCCGGAAAGCGTTGCCCTGCAACCGGCGCTGGACGATGCACTGGCGCTGCTGGCCAAACGTCGGCGCAGCATGGAAGTTGAGTTGATCCGCGACCTGCCCGCCGCCACCTTGTGGGTCGAGGCCGGGGAAACGCGCCTGCGCCAAGTGCTCGGCAACCTGCTGGCCAACGCCCTCGACGCCCTCACCGAAAAAGGCCCGCCGCGCAAATTGTGGCTGAGTGCCGAATCCACCGCCGAAGGCGTCAATCTGTACATTCGCGACAACGGCCCGGGGTTCTGCATGGAAGCCCTCGGTCGCGCCAGCGAGCCCTTCTACACCACCAAGACCCGCACTCAAGGCCTTGGCTTGGGGCTGGCCATTTGTGAAACGCTGATGCGCGCCTTTGGCGGTGAACTGTCGTTCGCCAACCACAAGCAAGGTGGCGCCTTGATTACCCTGCGGCTGCGCGCCGGTGCGCCCGGGGTCAGCCTGCAACCGTCCGAGGATCGAAGTGCATGACCATCGACAATCGCATTCAGGTGGTGTTGATCGACGACGATCCGCACCTGCGTCAGGCCCTCGGCCAGACACTGGATCTGGCTGGCTTGAAAATTCTGCCGCTGTCCGAAGCCCAAGGGTTGGCCGGGCAACTGGAACGCGACTGGCCAGGTGTGGTGGTCAGCGACATCCGCATGCCGGGCATGGACGGTCTGGAGTTGCTGAGCGAGTTGCACGCTCAAGACCCTGAGTTACCGGTGCTATTGATCACCGGCCATGGTGACGTGCCGCTGGCCGTGCAGGCCATGCGCGCCGGCGCCTATGATTTCCTCGAAAAACCCTTCGCCAGCGATGCTTTGCTCGACAGCGTACGTCGTGCCTTGGCCCTGCGTCGCCTGGTGCTCGACAACCGCAGCCTGCGTCTGGCCCTGAGCGATCGCAATGAACTAAGCGCGCGTCTGGTCGGCCACTCAACGCCGATGCTGCGCCTGCGCGAGCAGATCGGCGCGCTGGCGGCGACCAAGGCTGACGTGTTGATCCTCGGCGAAACCGGGGCCGGCAAAGAAGTCGTCGCTCGGGCGCTGCATGATCTTTCGAGCCGGCGCAACGGCCCGTTTGTCGCGATCAACGCCGGAGCGCTGGCCGAATCGGTGGTGGAAAGCGAGTTGTTCGGCCATGAACCGGGCGCGTTCACCGGCGCGCAGAAACGCCGCATCGGCAAGTTCGAATTCGCCAATGGCGGCACGCTGTTTCTCGATGAAATCGAAAGCATGAGCATGGACGTGCAGGTGAAGTTGCTGCGCATGCTGCAGGAGCGCGTGGTCGAGCGGCTGGGCGGCAATCAGCTCATCCCGTTGGACATCCGCGTGATCGCCGCAACCAAGGAAGACCTGCGCCAGGCGGCTGATCAGGGCCGCTTCCGTGCCGACTTGTATTACCGCCTCAACGTCGCGCCGCTGCGTATTCCGCCACTGCGCGAGCGTGGCGAAGATGCGTTGGTGCTGTTCCAGCATTACGCCGATGAAGCCAGCGCCCGCCACGGTTTGCCGCCGCATGAACTGCAACCGGCGCAACGCGCCTTGCTGCTGCGCCACACCTGGCCGGGCAACGTGCGCGAATTGCAGAACGCCGCCGAGCGCTTCGCCCTCGGCCTGGAACTGGCGCTGGACAACAGCGGCACCGAAGGCGGCGGCACGGCTGTTGAAGTCAACGCCGGAGGCCTCAGCGAGCAAGTGGAAAACTTCGAGAAATCATTGATTGCCGCCGAACTGGCGCGCTCCCACAGCTCGGTGCGCAGCCTCGCCGAAGCGCTGGGCCTTCCGCGCAAGACCCTGCACGACAAGCTGCGCAAACACGGCCTCAACTTCGGCGACAGCAGCCATGGGGAGGAAAACGAATGAACCCGGACACTCACTATCTGCAATCGGTGCTGCATCACGACATCCCTCTGACCCGGGAAATGGGCCTCAAGGTACTCGACTGGCAGGCACAGCAGTTGAGTCTGCATTTGCCTTTAGAGCCCAACGTCAATCACAAGAGCACCATGTTCGGCGGCAGCCTCTATTGCGGCGCAGTGCTGGCCGGTTGGGGCTGGTTGCACCTGCGCTTGAAGGAAGAGGGGATTGCGGACGGGCACATCGTGATTCAGGAGGGGCAGATCAGTTATCCACTGCCGGTGACGGGGGATGCCACGGCGATTTGCCCGGCGCCGGAGGCGGCGGTGTGGAAGAAGTTTCTGGCGATGTATCAGCGTTATGGGCGGGCGCGGTTGACGTTGAATACGCGGATCGTCAATGCCGGGAGTGATGAGGATGCGGTGACGTTTAGCGGGCAGTACGTTTTGCATCGTTAAAGCAAAGATCGCAGCCTGCGGCCCCTCCTACATGGATAAACCTGTAGGAGCTGCCGCAGGCCGCGATCTTTTGATCTTAACCGCGGGCCAACTCCAACAACCTCGCTCGCCACGCTGCCTTCGCCGGCAGCGCCAAAAAGAACTCGTTCAGCAACGATTCCCGCGCCGGATAACAGAACGCCTCACCGCGCAAATCCAGCACCTCACCGCCCGCGCCTTCCAGCACACCCTGCGCCGCCGCCGTGTCCCACTGCGAAGTCGGCGCCAGTCGCGGATAGCAATCCGCCGCGCCTTCAGCCAGCAGGCAGAACTTCAACGAACTGCCGATATTCGCCAATTGCAGCTCACCAAGGCTCGCACTCAGCCCGGCCAGCAAGCGTTCCTGCTCAGGGCTGGAATGCCGACGGCTGGCCACCACCGTGAACGCCTCACCGGGCGCCGGCACATCACGCACCTGGATCGCAACTGGCGTACCGCCCGTATCACCACGCCAAGCGCCCAGCCCGGCACCGCCAACGTAATAACGACCGTTGGTCGGCATCGACACCACACCAAACACCACCCGGCCGTTTTCGATCAGCGCGATGTTGACGGTGAACTCCTCACTGCCGCTGATGAACTCTTTGGTGCCATCCAGCGGATCCACCAACCACCAGCGCTGCCAGCCGGCGCGCACGCTTTGCGGGATGTCGGCGTCCTCTTCCGACAGCACCGGAATACTCGGATCCAGCGCCGTCAGTCCGGCAACAATCAAATGGTGCGCAGCCAGATCCGCAGCGGTCACCGGTGAATCATCAGACTTGGCCGTGACTTCGACGCCGGAGCGCCAGAACGGCAAAATCACCTCGCCAGCCTGCAATGCCAGCTCAATCACTGGCGCCATCAACGGGTGGGAGAAATTCATCAGGTGCTCACTCATAGCTGAAAACACCGCGCTGGCTCAGCAGGTCACGGGTCAAATAAAGCGCCGCCAATGCGCGCCCTTCGGAAAACTGCGGATTCAGCGCCAACGCCGACAATTCACGCAGGTTGACCTTGTCGACCCGCATCGGCTCGGGCTCGTCGCCCTCCAGACGTTCCTCGTAGAGATCAGTGGCCAGCACCACCTGAATCTTCTGGCTCATGTAACCGGGCGACAGCGACAGCTCGGTCAGATGTTCCAGTTGCCGCGCGCCAAAACCGGCCTCTTCCTTGAGCTCACGCTCAGCGGCCGCCAATACATCTTCACCCGGCTCGATCAAACCTTTAGGCAAGGACAACTCGTATTCGTCTGTGCCACCGCAGTATTCCTCGACCAGCACCGCGTGTTCGGCATCGAGCATCGCCACGATCATCACCGCGCCGTAGCCCGCGCCCTTGCCGACCAGACGCTCATAAGTGCGTTCCACGCCATTGGAAAAACGCAGCTTCAGTTCTTCGACGCAAAACAGACGACTGGTGGCGACGATCTCGCGGGCAAGTACGGTGGGTTTCTGGCGCATGCAAAGCTCCTTGGCGTGAACGCGCTACTATAACGCGGCTTTCCCGATTGTTTACGTCGGATATCTTTCTACCGTTCGAGACGTTGCCATGCCTTCATTACCGTGGTCCGACATCGATACCGTTCTGCTCGACATGGACGGCACGTTGCTGGATCTGCACTTCGACAACCACTTCTGGCTGGAACATCTGCCCCAGCGCTACGCCGAACTGCACGGGATCAGCCGGGCCATGGCCGAGATGGAATTGCAGCCGTTGTTCGAACGCCACGCCGGACAGTTGCAGTGGTATTGCCTGGATTTCTGGAGCGCGGAGCTGAAGTTGTCTGTGCGCGAACTGAAACAGGAAACCGCGCACCTGATCGCCCTGCGCCCGGACGCCGATACCTTTCTTGCGGCGATAAAACGGGCCGGTAAACGGGTGATCATGATCACCAATGCGCACCGTGATTCGCTGTCACTGAAACTGGAACGGATCGAACTGGCGCCCTATTTCGAGCGGCTGATCAGCTCGCACGATTACGGATTTCCGAAGGAAAACCCGCAATTCTGGGATGCCTTGCAGGCGGATATCGGTTTTGATCCGGCGCGCAGTCTGTTTATCGACGACACTTTGCCGATTCTGCGCAGTGCGCGGGATTTCGGTGTGGCGCACTTGTTGGCGGTCAAAGAACCCGACAGCCGAAAAGGTCCGAAGGACACCGCCGAGTTTGCAGCGGTCGAGGATTACCGGGATTTGATCACAGGCCTCTGATACCGAGTCGCCCTATTCGCGAGCAGGCTCGCTCCCACGTTGAAACGCAATCCAATGCGGGAGCGAGCCTGCTCCGGGCGGCGTTCCGACGAAAGCGTTATCCGCAATTACTCAGGAATACGCAGTGTCTGCCCTGGGTAGATTTTGTTCACATCCTTGAGCATCGGTTTGTTGGCCTCAAAGATCTTGTTGTAGTGGTTGGCGTTGCCATAGACAGCCAGAGAAATTGCGCTGAGGGTGTCGCCTTTTTTCACCACGACAAACCGTGCCGCGGCCACCACCGGCCCGGTCACCGTGATCTGATCATCAACGCTGCCCACACCTTCAATGTTGCCCACCGCCAGCAGAATTTTCTCTTTCTCCTCCTGGCTCGCCACCTCACCGGTAACCGTGACCTTGTCGCCGTCCACGGTCGCCTGAACGTTCGGATTGCCCAAGCCAACCTTGCTGATGTGTTCCTTCAACTGCTCGCTGGCATTGGCGTTGCCCGGGGTCAGCAGATCGATCAGTTTTTCACCGGCTTCTTTCACAAAGCTCAAAAGACTCATAGCGCACACTCCTTGATTTGGGTTCCAGACGTCAAAGCCTAGACCACGCCAGACAAACCCGGTTCCAAGCCGACCAATGACCCTGTCACCCCACAAGCGTTAGAATCGCCCACCCCCGCCAACACCCTTCGGAGCGAAGATGGACATCAAGCAGCTGAAATTCCTCATCGCCCTCGACGAAACCCGCCACTTCGGCCAGGCCGCCGCGCGTTGCCACATCACCCAACCGACCCTGTCGATGCGCCTGCGCAGCCTTGAAGAAGAGCTCGACCTGCCGCTGGTCAACCGTGGCCAGCGTTTCGAAGGCTTCACCGCGCCGGGCGAACGGGTGCTGGCGTGGGCGCGCACGGTGCTGGCGGCTTATGACGGTTTGCAGGCGGAAGCGGCGGCGTGTCGCGGCAACCTGATCGGTACGCTGCGCCTGGGCGTGGTACCGCTGTCGAGCTTCGATCCATTGCCGCTGATGCAACGCCTGCACGCCGCGCACCCGGACCTGCGTTTCGAACTGTCGGCGCTGAGTTCCGAGCAAATCCTTGAGCATTTGGCGAACAACCGCATCGATATCGGCGTGTCCTACCTTGATCGGCTGGACAGCGAGCGCTTCGAATCCCTGGCCTTCAGTGAAACCCGCATGGGATTGCTGTATGACCAGCGTTTTTTCTCCTTCGGCGAAGCGCCGTTGAGCTGGGAAGCGCTGATCGAACTGCCACTGGGCATGCTCACCAGCGGCATGCACTTTCGCCAGTCGATCGACCATAATTTCCACAGCCGTGGCCTGACGCCACAAACACTGCTGCAAACCGATGCCGTGCATCAATTATTACAAGCTGTGCATGGCGGGTTCTGTTGCGCTGTGATGCCGCTGGACGGTGGACTGGAAAACCTCACCGATCACCTGCGCCTGCAACCGATTGAAAGCGCCCAAACCCTCGCCCGGTTGGGGTTCATCATGCGCCGGGGCGCACCGCGTTCAGCGCTGGCCGAGGCCTGTTTTGCGCTGTATCAAAAATCGCCAGGCGATACTTGATCGACAGCATCTATCGGTAGATCAACATTTGCGATTAGACGCGACAACTTGCCGCGCCTAGTCTTAACGTTGATCAAACCGTTGGTGATGCCATGAACGCCAAGCGCCCAGCCTGCGCGGCGCCTGCACTTGAAACGCCCGCGCCCGCCGCCAGCCACACCTACAGCTACAGCGATCTACCCCTTGAGGAATCGGCCAGCACCGCGCTGGCCGAGGAAGTCGCGTTGGCGATTGCCTACAACGGCATCAGTCAGGCGGTGATGCTGGTGACGCCGACCGACCTTGAAGACTTCATCGTTGGCTTCAGCCTCGGCAGCGGCATCATCGAAGACGCTACCGACATCTATGACCTGCAACTGACTGGCGCAGGCTCGGCGCAATACGCGCAAGTGACCATCGCCAACCGCGCGTTCTGGAATCTCAAGACCCAGCGTCGGCAACTGGCCGGCACCAGTGGTTGTGGCTTGTGCGGCGTCGAGGCGGTGGAACAGGCGTTGCCCGACCTCAAGGTATTGCCCGGCGCGCCCTTGCCGCCGATTGAGTGGCTCGACGGCCTGCGCCAGCGCATCGGCGCGTTCCAGCCGCTTGGCCAACACTGCGGTGCGGTGCATGCGGCGGTGTTCATGAACGCCAGCGGCGAACTGCTGCTGGGCCGCGAAGACATCGGCCGGCACAACGCCCTCGACAAACTGATCGGCGGGCTGATCCGCCAGAAGATATCCACAGAAGGCGGACTGGCGATTGTCACCAGCCGTTGCAGCCTCGAATTGATCCAGAAAGTGTTGCGCGCCGGCATCCAGACCCTGGTCAGCCTGTCCGCACCCACAGGCCTTGCCGTGCAATGGGCCCGTCGACATAACCTCAATCTCATCCACCTGCCGCAGAAAAGTGCGCCGCGGGTGTATAGCCCCGCGATGGAGAATCAAGCGTGAGCCAACATCATCAAGCCGACCAGAAACCTGTCCCGCGCTACAAGCCTTACAAAGGTGCCGCCGGCGGCTGGGGTGCCCTGATCAGTGTGGCCCAGGCCTGGTTGACCAGCGACAACGCGCTGAAAAACCTGCGCATGATGCTCAAGACCAACCAGAACGGCGGTTTCGACTGCCCGGGTTGCGCGTGGGGCGATTCGCCGGAAAGCGGCATGGTCAAGTTCTGCGAGAACGGCGCCAAAGCGGTGAACTGGGAAGCGACCAAGCGTCGTGTAGACGCCAAGTTTTTCGCCAAGCACAGCGTCACTTCGTTGCTGGAGCAGAGCGATTACTGGCTTGAGTATCAGGGCCGCCTGACCGAGCCGATGGTCTACGACGCCCAGACCGATCGTTACAAACCGATTGCCTGGGACGACGCCTACGCGCTGATCGGCAAACATCTGCAAGGCCTGTCGAGCCCGGATCAGGCCGAGTTCTATACCTCGGGTCGTGCCAGCAACGAAGCGGCGTATCTGTATCAGCTGTTCGTACGCGCTTACGGCACCAACAACTTCCCCGACTGCTCGAACATGTGCCACGAGGCCAGCGGTGTGGCGTTGGCGCAAAGCGTCGGCGTCGGCAAAGGCACCGTGACCTTCGACGATTTCGAACACGCCGATGCGATTTTCGTCTGGGGCCAGAACCCCGGCACCAACCATCCGCGGATGCTTGAACCGCTGCGCGAAGCAGTGAAACGTGGCGCTCAGGTGGTGTGCGTCAACCCACTGAAAGAGCGCGGCCTGGAACGTTTCCAACATCCGCAACACCCGATCGAAATGCTCACCAACGGCGACAAACCGACCAACACCGCGTACTTCCGTCCGGCATTGGGCGGCGACATGGCGCTGCTGCGCGGCATGGCCAAGTTCCTCCTGCATTGGGAACGCGATGCGCAGAAGGCCGGCACACCGGCCGTGTTCGACCATGACTTCCTCAATGCCCACAGTGCCAACGTGCTGGAGTACCTCGGTGTCGTCGATGACACGCCGTGGGAGCAGATCATTGAGCAGTCCGGCCTGACGCTGGTGGAAATCGAACAAGCGGCGCGCATGTACGCCAAAGGCAAGAACGTGATCATGTGCTGGGCGATGGGTATCACCCAGCATCGCCACTCGGTGCCGACCATCCAGGAAATCGCCAACCTGATGCTGCTGCGCGGCAACATCGGCAAGCCAGGCGCTGGTCTGTGCCCGGTGCGCGGCCACAGTAACGTGCAGGGCGACCGCACAATGGGCATCAACGAGCGTCCGCCGGTAGCCTTCCTCGACTCGCTTGAGCGTCGCTTCCAGTTCAAGGTGCCGCGTCACAATGGCCACAACGTGGTCGAGGCAATCCATGCGATGGCCGAAGGTCGCGCCAAAGTCTTTATCGGTCTGGGTGGCAACTTCGCCCAAGCCACGCCGGACAGCCCGCGCACCTTCGCGGCGCTGAGCAATTGCGACCTGACCGTGCAGATCAGCACCAAACTCAACCGCAGCCACCTGGCTCACGGTAAAGACGCGTTGATCCTGCCGTGCCTCGGCCGTACCGACATCGACATCCAGACCGAA
This sequence comes from Pseudomonas baetica, assembly GCF_002813455.1. Classification (NCBI taxonomy): domain Bacteria; kingdom Pseudomonadati; phylum Pseudomonadota; class Gammaproteobacteria; order Pseudomonadales; family Pseudomonadaceae; genus Pseudomonas; species Pseudomonas baetica. The sequence continues at coordinate 3,101,736 of NZ_PHHE01000001.1, forward strand.
GGCCCGCAAGCGGTCACCGTGGAAGACTCGTTCAGCATGGTTCACGCCTCCAACGGCCAGTTGCAGCCACTGTCGAACCAGATGCGCTCGGAACCGTCGATCATCGCCGGCATCGCCGCTGCGACCCTGGGCAGCAAACCGGTGGACTGGAACTGGCTGGTAGCTGATTACGGGCGTATCCGCGAGCTGATCGCCGACACCATTCCGAACTTCAAGGCGTTCAACGAGAAGATCAAAAACCCTGGCGGTTTCTACCTCGGCAACAGCGCCGGCGCACGCAAGTGGAATACCCCGTCGGGCCGCGCCAATTTCCGCGCGAACCTGCTGCCCAAGGATCTGGTACACGAACGCACCCGCGCTACCGGACAGTTGCCGGATCTGATCCTGCAATCGATGCGCTCGCACGATCAATACAACACCACGATTTATGGCCTCGACGACCGCTATCGCGGGGTGAAAGGCCAGCGCGATGTGTTGTTTGCCAACGAGGCTGACATCATTCGTCTGGGCTTCCGGCCAGGGCAGAAGGCTGACATCGTGTCGATCTGGGATGATGGTCGTGAGCGTCGGGTGAAGGGCTTTACGCTATTGGCGTTTGATATTCCTGCCGGTCAGGCTGCTGCGTATTATCCGGAAGTGAACCCGTTGGTGCCGCTGGAAAGTACCGGGGATGGCAGCCATACGCCGACGTCGAAGTTCATTGCAATTCGATTGGAAGCAGCGAGCGAGACTGGGCTGATCATGGCCAAGTCTGCTTAACCGGGCGCTTCAACTGGCCCCTTCGCGAGCAGGCTCGCTCCCACATTGGATCGCGATTCATTGGGATGAACGCGGTCAACTGTGGGAGATTCTATGGTTGAGGGGAAGCCCTCAACTGACTTTTGTCTGATATTCGCTTTGCCCTTTCAGCAAGGCGAATACCACCCGAGCAAGTTTGCGAGCCAGCATCACCAACGCCTGCGTGGTGCTGAAACCCCGTGCTCTCTGGGCTTCGTAAAACCCTTTCCAGGCTATCGTACGGCTAGCCGACATCGCTGCGTTGTGCAAAAGTCGGCGGGCCTCGGGGTCTCCGCGCTTGGTCAAGCTGCGGCGACCGTCCTTTTGCCCTGATTTCGATACCCGTAAATCCATGCCCAGGAAGGCGATAAACGCATCCGCGTTGCTAAATTCTCCCCGCTGAAACGCCGTGAGCAGGCGCGCTCCGGTCAGAAATCCAATGCCCTCAACTTTCAGGCAACGCTTCAATTGGCCGAGCAAACCGGCTTGTTTGAGCTGATCGTTGATCGTCTTTTCGATCATCGTTTCAAGCCGCTGCATGGATTTTATTTGTTCAGCAAAAGCTGCCTTCAACAGCGGCTCATTCGACCAGCTCTGCACCAGGCCGACCCTTGCCTGGACCAAAGCCGCGCGGCGGCGGAAAAGGCTCAGGAGCTGGCGGTACAGCGGTGATGGCGGGGTCCAGGGGTGCAACTCCTCGGCTTCGTTCTTCAGGTAACGGGCCAGCAGCTTGGCGTCCAAGGCGTCGGTTTTGGCGCGGATCTTCACGCCTTCGCGGTAGTGTTTGAGTTCATAGCCGCCCACCATGTAAATCGTGCAACCGGCCGCATAGGCCAAATCAGCGAATTCCAGGTGGTAGATGTTGGTTGCCTCAATGGCAATAGACACGGGGACGAGCAAGGCCTTCAGCCACTGCTTGATGGATGTTTTGGTATTGGGAATCGCTTCAAGCAGATCGCTATCGGCCTGATAAATCACCAGTTCATTTTTGGCGACATCCACGCCAACGATCGGATTTGATAGAGCGACTGGCATTGCCACAGGATTTCCTCCGGGATAAGGTTTGAGCACTTGAAGGGTTCACCCAGAGGCGCAGGCTTGTTCCTATCGTCGGTCTAGCCAGATGCATTCTTTATCGGCGCTTGGGTGAAAGGAGGAGGGGCGAAATCTCCCACGGTCTGTGCTGCGTCAACAGTCAGAATCGAGCCTTGTCCCTCCTCCTCCCTTCAAGTCCTACCATACAAGCGAGCCTGCTCGCGAAAGCGGTAGGGCATTCAATACATCTCTTCGCACTTGCACTTTTCAAACGGGCACAAAAAAGGCCGCTTTTTCACGAAAGCGGCCTGTCCGAAGTAGCTAAAGACCGGCGAAAAACGCGTAAGTTCCGCCCATAAAACAGTAACTTACGTTTTTGTATACAAGTCGTGTTATTCGTCGGATTTCGATTGTCACGCTTGTTACACAGCCTCAGGATCGGCGCCGTCATCCCTTTGAGGCTCCTCTATGAAGTTCTCCTCGATTCTCTTGTTGTCCCTTGGCCTGGTCAGTGGTTTTGCGTCTGCAGGCGGCACCACCGAAGCAGGTGTGGGCGGCGCATTGGGCGGGGTTCTTGGCTCGGTCGTCGGTCAGTCTTTAGGCGGCAATACAGGTTCCACCATCGGCGCAGCCTTGGGCGGCGCGGGTGGTAGTGCGGTCGGCGCAGACAAGCGCAGCCGTGGCGAAGCCGCCATCGGCGGTGCGTTGGGCGCGGCCGGCGGTAACGTCGTGGGCCGCAGCATGGGCGGCACCACCGGCAGCCTGATCGGCTCCGCAGCAGGTGGCGGCGCCGGTGGCGCGCTGGGTAACTACATGGGCAACAAAAGCGATGACGATGATCGTCGCTATGATCGCCGTCACGATGACCGTCGCTACTATCGCGACCGTCACCCGGGTCGCGGCCACGCTTATGGCCACCGCAAACATCACAAGTATCGCGACTGAGGCCTAAACACCTCGTTGGCCGGTAAAGCAAAAATCGCAGCCCTAGGGCTGCGATTTTTTTTACTTTTTTCACACCACCAATCTTTCCAGCGCCCCGCGTAACCCGGCAGGAATCGGCACTGGCTGATTGCTCGCCCGATCGACAAACACGTGCACGAAACGCCCGGCGGCACACGCTTCGCTTTCGCCGACCTTGAATACCGCCAGTTCATACTGCACCGAGCTGTTGCCCAACTTGCCGACCCGCAAACCGATCTCGATCAGATCAGGGAAAGCAATCGAGGCGAAGTAATCGCACGCAGAACTGACCACAAAACCCACCACCTCACCGTCATGGATATCCAGCCCGCCGACCTGAATCAGGTAGGTGTTCACGGCGGTGTCGAAGAAGCTGTAATAGGTGACGTTGTTGACGTGGCCGTAGGCGTCGTTGTCATGCCAGCGGGTGGTGATGGGCTGGAAGTGCGGGTAGTCGCTGCGTTGAGGCATTGGGCTGGACATAGATCAGCGATTCCTGAAGGTATTTTGGCGAGTCTAATTTAAACCGAGGCGTGGCCTTCGCGAGCAGGCTCGCTCCCACTTCGGAATGCGCTCCCCTGTGGGAGCGGGCTTGCCCGCGAAGGCGCCAGCACAGGCGCCACATCAATCAACGGTCAGCAAACCCCTTCCCCTGCGCCGCCAACTCACCAATCAACCGCGCCGGCTTCCACTGATCGCCCTGCCGCGTCTGCAGCGCCAACAAGCGCTGATGAATATCCGCCAGCCCCTGCTGATCTGCCCAGGCCATCGGCCCACCCTTGTCCGCCGGGAAGCCATAGCCGTTCAGATACACCAGATCAATGTCACGGGCCGACTCGGCGATGCCTTCCTGCAGAATCTTCGCACCTTCGTTGACCAGCGCCAGCAGGCAGCGCTCCAGAATTTCTTCCGGGCCAATCTCACGACGCTGAAAACCCAGCCCCTCGCTGACCTGCAACACAAGTGCATCGACCTCTGGATCATGCTCAGCCTGACGACTGCCCGGCTCGTAATGGTAGTAACCATTGCCGGACTTCTGGCCAAACCGGCCCATCTCGCACAAGCGGTTATCCACCTGAACCTGCGGCGCATCCTGACCTTTACCGGCCAGCTCACGCGCACGCCATTCCAGATCAATGCCGACCACGTCGTACATGCGGAACGGCCCCATCGCAAAACCGAAGCCCTGCAACGCTGCATCGACCTGCTGTGGATAAGCGCCTTCGAGCAGCATCTTGCGCGCCTCCAGCACATACGGATGGAGCATGCGGTTGCCGATAAAACCGTGGCAGTTGCCCGACACCACACTGACCTTGCCCATGCGCTTGCCCAACGCCAGCGCGGCTTGCAATGCTGCCGGGGACGTCTGCGCGCCACGGACGATTTCCAGCAGTTTCATGATGTGCGCCGGGCTGAAGAAATGCAGGCCCAGCACTTGCTCAGGTCGCTTGGTGGCCGCAGCAATCGCATCGATATCCAGCGCCGACGTGTTACTCGCCAAAAGTGCCTCAGGCTTGAGCAAGCCATCCAGTTCGCGAAAGATCTTCTGCTTGAGCTCAAGGTTTTCGTACACCGCCTCGATCACCAGATCGACATTGCGGATCGCCGCATAATCCGCCGCCGCGCTGACCCGGGCGAGGCGCGCATCAGCCTCGGCCTGATCGATCCGGCCCTGACGAACGTTGTGTGCATAAGTGTCGGCCACAGCAGCGAGCGCCTGTTCAAGCATCTGTGGATTGTTATCCACCCATTGCACCGTCACACCGGCATTGGCCAGGCACATGACAATGCCACGGCCCATGGTGCCCGCACCGATCACCGCCGCCGTCTTGATATCGTATGTCTGGCTCATGTTGTTCTCTTGTTGGCGATCCAAAGACAGGTCTCACCATAGTCAGCCATCGACGGTTTTTGAAGTTTATTACCGTGATGATCGACATTCAGCGGATGGATTTAACACGCCTTATCCCTGTAGGAGCTGCCGCAGGCTGCGATCTTTTGATCGTTAAAATCTACATCAAAAGATCGCAGCCTGCGGCAGCTCCTACACAGGGGGTCAGAGGTGTAGCTGGGCCCACTGGCGGACTTCGGCGTAGGGGTACTCTTCCAGCGCCGCATACCCGGAAAGCGTCCGCGCCTTGAGCTTGGTGAACAGCGGCACACTGATCCCGCACAGAAACCGCGTCAGCCGCTCCGCCGTCGGCACATTGCCCGTGTGCTGCTCATGCTTGTGGATAAAATCACCGCACAGCGCGGCAAAGTTTTTATCCACAAGCGCCGGCAACTGCGGCGGCGCCGGCAAGCGGGCGACATGCCCATGACACACCGAACAATGCCCGCAGCGCTCAGGCGCCTCGTGATCACCGAAGTATTCGGCCAGTCGATAACCCAGGCAGCGTTCAGTCGCAAAAACCTCAAGCATGGCGTGAATTCGCGCCACTTCAGTCTGCTCGTGCCGGGTGAAGTAGTCGTGCAACTCACCACTCAACACATCGCTGTCAAAATCACTGTGCAGCAAGCTATAGACCTCGGTCATCTGCTTGCTCTCAAGCTCGACCCAGCCCTTTTCCTGAAAGTAATCCAGCGCCTTCACCACACGATCACGCGCAGCCGAATATTGCGTGTATATCGCCTCGAAATTCACCGTGGCCCAGGTACGCGCGCGGGGCGACGTCTGGATGATCGCCGCGACAAAATCTCTGCGCTCACCGTCGAAACGCTCAAGCAGCGCTTCAGGCTCCAGCAAGTATTTGAAGCGATAGTCGGCGTAATACGCATAGCGCGGGGCGATCAAACCGCGCAGCTCCAATTGCACCAGCAAAGTCTTCAGCGGCAACGCGCGGATGTTGCTGTGATCCGCCAGCGGACCGAGCAGAAACTCCCACTGCCCTTGCGGCGCCGAGGCCTTCAGTTCATCGAGTACATAACGGATGCCGGCGCGCTCCGGCGTATCGCCGTAGACGAAGTTTTCCAGCACGTTGAGGCTGTCGCGATTGGCCAGCACCAGACAGTCCGACGGCTGCCCGTCACGCCCGGCACGGCCGATTTCCTGACTGTAGTTTTCGATGGATTTGGGCAGGTCGAAGTGCACCACATTGCGGATGTCACTCTTGTCGATGCCCATGCCGAAGGCGATGGTCGCGACAATGCAATTGGACTGCCCGGCCATGAAGCGTTTCTGGATGCCCTCGCGCTTATCATGGGGCAGCCCGGCGTGATAAGCCTCGGCTTGAATGCCGTTGCGTTCCAGATGTTCGGCGATATGTTCGGCGGTTTTCTGCAAGGTCACGTAGACGATGCCTGGCTGGCCTGGCCGCTCGGCCATCCATTCCACCAGGCGCCGGCGCTTGTCCTGGCCGCGCACCGGCTCCACCAGCAGATTGAGATTGGGCCGATAGAAACCGGTGGTCACCACGTCTGCGGCAGCGATGGCAAATTTGGCCTGCATGTCGGCGATGACTTTCGGCGTTGCGGTGGCCGTCAGCAACAGTGTTTGCGGGATGTTGAACTGCTCTTGATAGTCCGGCAGCTTGAGGTAATCAGGGCGGAAATTGTGCCCCCACTCCGAGATGCAGTGCGCCTCGTCCACCACCAGCAACGAGATCGGCACCTGCTGCAAAAAGTTGCGGAAGCGCTCGTTCTTCAAGCGCTCCACGGAGATCATCAGGATCTTCAATTCGCCCGAACGGGCGCGGGCCATCACGTCATTGGCGTCATCGCGGCTCTGCGCCGAATCGATGCTGCCCGCCGAAATACCGTGGCGCTGCAGAAACGCCAGTTGATCCTGCATCAACGCCAGCAACGGTGAGACCACCAGCGTCAGATGCGGCAGCATCAGCGCCGGCAATTGATAGCAAAGGGACTTGCCGGAACCTGTGGGAAATATCGCTGCTGCCGAGCGCCCGGCGAGGACCGCGCTGATCGCGGTTTCCTGTCCGGGACGAAACTGTGGATAACCAAAAACCTGTTCCAGGGTGTTGTGCATTCGCTGTCACTCCTTTGACCGCTGCCATGCCAACAGCCTAGCGGGCGATCGCAGCGAGTCGAGAAAAGGTCGGGGCCAAATCGATTCGCAATGATACAGCGATTTACTTCAACGCCACGGTCCCTGTGATGGCGAGCCGGCTCGCGAAAAGGCCCGCCAGCACAATACAAAATCCTGCAACTCAGGGCCGCAACACCGCCACCCGCAACTGCTCATTCAACATCTGCTCATGCACACCCAGGCTCTTGCTCGCCCACAATGCATGGGCCGGGCTGATGTCGCCAGTGAACGCCGCCGCCAACTGACGCAAGTCGGCGATACTGCGCGCCTGTGGGCAGAAAGGCTGGTCGGCACAGTCCTGACTGGCGTTGCGATAAGTGCTCAGCAAGTGATCCCACAAGCCCTCGCGCACTTGCCTGATGGACTTGAGCTGCACTTGCGGCACACCCAACCGCTGCTTGAGCCCCGACTCGTCCAGCGCCTCGCTGGCAAGCAAGGCTTTGCCGAACATCAGCACCTCGGCGCGCGAAGCGGTGTCGACATTCGTCTGGTTGGTGAGCGCATCCGGCCAACCGGTGCGATTCAGATGATCAAGCACCAGCGCGTTGCCAACGTCGGCGGCCATTGCCCAACGGCAACCACTGACCCAAAGCACCACAATCGAGGCCATTCGTAGCCACTGCATACCTAATTCCCTTTAAGCGTGTATCGGACGCCTGGAAACGTCCCACAGATTCTGGCGCGCACCATACAGCGGTTTGCTCAGAAGTGCCTGACAAACCCGTAGGAAATTTCCCGTCTAAGGGTTTTGCCCGAAAAGCCCCATGAAAATGCGTAGGGCAAATACCCGAACCCAGTAAAAACCCCTACGAACGCTGTCCATTCCGGCGGGCTTGTTCCTGCGCGCAGCGCCCTCCTATAGTGGCCGGCGCATCTGAATTGCGCCGTGCGACTTATCAAAGGACAGCCCTCTTCCATGAACTCACTGCACCCGCCCAGCCCCCGCTATCGCCGTTTGAAATCCAGCTACAGCGAAAAGCCGGTATTGGTCATCGACACGGACGCCAGCCATGAAGATCTGCTGGATGCCGCCCAACAACGTCTGTGCGCTGCCAACAATTTGCTGGAAACTCTTTACTGCATGTGTTTCCAACAGGCAGACATCAAAGACATCCCAAACATCATCACCGCACTTTATTTATTGACTCAAGACGGTTGCGAACTGCTGGAAGTTGCAAAATTCAAAGCCATACACAACAATTAAAACCAACAAACAACAAACCTGGAAACAACCAACGCATATACCATTTTAAAAAATCGCACTAGGTTAGTTGCTCTTCCATTAAACAAGAGCAACAAGCATGACTGTATTAACTATTTTCTTTTGCGGCACCGGCTCCAACAAGTTTGATGTCACCCATGAAAACTTCTGGAACGGCGAACTGATTTCCACACTCGCTGCAAACCATTCCGGTCGCGAGTTTGCCGAATGGATCGTCGTCGACGGCCCCGGCAGCGGTAACCTGCAAGCCGATGACCTGTTCACCAAAACCAAGGAATACGGGCTCAGCGGCACGTTGTTCGGCAAGGGTTGGGAAGAAAACGTCCAGCACGCACTGAATATCATCAAGGGCAAATGTGACTGGCAACGCGAGCAACTGACCGAAGTCGAATACAACCGCCTCAAAGCCGCTGGCATTCCCATTGACGATGTCAAAGTCGAAGGCTCGTGGATGTGGCGAAAGTACAACTACGGCGACCGTAGCATTACGCAACAGAAGTTACAGGAAGGGATTATCAAGACTTTCCGCAAAGATGGAATTATTCCCACCCACGTCAATCTGGTAGGTTGGAGCCGAGGCGGTATAAGTTGCCACATGCTGGCCAATGCGATGTTAAAGGACAGCCAACTGAAAAATATTCCAGTGAATATCTTTGCGCTGGACCCCGTACCGGGCATCGGTAACTTCCAGGAAGAGCGGGTCAAACTTGGCAGCAACGTCAAAGAGTACGTCGCCTTCTACGCTCGCGATGAACGCTCCAAAGGCTTCAGCTGCGTAATCCCGCAAACCGCCACCGGCACCAAAACCAGCGTCTACCCCATGGCCGGGCGCCACGCGACCATGGCGGGCAACGCCACCGCCGACGGTGGCGTGCCTGCCAGCGCAAGCGACCTGAAAACCTTGGTGGAACCTGGCCGTGTGGTCCGTCACTACGCCGAAACCTGCCTCAAGCGCTGGGGCGTACAACTGAACAAAACCCTCAACCTGACCCCGACCGACCTGCAAAACCTCACCAACGGCATCGTCCGCGATGAAGCCCGGTACAAACGGATGCACAACATCTCCTACACCTACTTCACCGAACTGGATAAAGGCGAACGCTACGTATCGCTGGGCAGCAAAGGCGTACCGTTCTCGGCGGTGAAAGGCCCGATCTACGCCCCGGCGACGGGGCTGACAACCAGCGTGCTGGATGTGGCGGCGTATCGGGTTATTGGTTGAAGATTCTGAGTGTGTGATTGGACGAAAAAACCTACAGCAATGGCCTATCGGGTATTCGTCCCGTTCCTACAAGCTCAGACTCCCTTGCCGCCTATCGCGGCTTGGTAAGTCAAATCTATAGTCGTGACTGTCGCTGCCAAATCAGCGACTCGGGCTTGGTCACCCGATTGGATCGTGTATACGCACGCGCTGTATGCTGCCGGCACCCACTTGCCTGCGGTTTATGGTGACTGTGTTTGGGACACCTTCGGGTGTGCCGGGTATGTGCGCGATCCTCACCGGTTGACCAACCCGAACACAGTCGCCTCCTGTCGCTTGGTCACGATGCGGTGGCTTCTTTCGAAGCAATTGAGGATTAAAAAATGACAACTTGGAATCAATTCACCTCCGATCGCTACCGCCCACTCGAATCCAACCTCACCGACACCAAGCCCCTGATCATCGACACAACGGCCAACCCACAAGACATCCTCGAATGCGCCGTCCAGCGCCTGCGCGCTTCAAGCGACCTGCTAAAAACCCTCTACTGCCTCAGCTTCAAACAAGCCGACGTCGAAGACATCCCCCACATCACCCACGCCCTCTATCTGCTGACGCAGGATGGCTGTGACCTGCTGCAAGTCGCACAGCAGCAGATGCTCAACTGGAAAGCACCAGCCTGAAATTGAATGATCGTATCGCTCTTATGCACTCTGTGAGAGCGATCAAAAAAACGGTAATCAAACATGGGAGCAACCATGAGCAAATTCTTTGATGAGCTGATGGAAAGCGTTATCGAGATGGACGAGATCTTACGCAAAAAGTATCGCGATTCAGACTCGAATGCTGATACGAGCGTTTTGACGTTTCAGCAAAAGCAGGCCCATTACGACAAGGTTCGCCGATCAAACTATTTGGCCAGCCTACGCATTGAAGGTTTTGAAACCACCCCTGCCGATGCTGAAAAGCCACTTTCCTCACGTATGCAGGTTCTCGAAAAGTACCGGCAAAAACCGGGCTGACTAGAGGAAGCGCTAACGTTCAAATGGCAGTATTCTAGCTATATGAACCAAAAACAGATGGAATAATGCCACTTAACTTCGTTTTTCACGGGTCTTACGGCAAACAGCATCCTTCATCTTAAGTGCTATTATTCTGGCAGTTAAGGTTAAAAAATGAAGGAATACTGCCACATGGCCAAGAAAACAGCGCCGCTCTTGCCCTCTACTGCTCGACTTTTGGTCGACCTTGGTGAACGACTGAAGCTGGCTCGCCTACGCCGCAAATTGACGGCCAAGCAGGTCGCCGAAAGATCAGGCATGTCGCTGACAACCTTGCGCCATCTGGAATCCGGAGGCTCAGGCGTAACCATCGGGGCCTACTTGTCGGTCATGCAAGTGCTGGGGCTGGAAAAGGACCTGAACAAACTGGCTGCAGCCGATGAAATGGGTCGCCAATTGCAGGATGCGCAGTTAATGCCTGCAACACGATCCGCAGCGAAAAAGCCCCAGCGAGTACGAGCAGTCAGTGCGGCAAAAAAGGGCGCATCCGAACACGTCGAGACTTCAAACGTTATCGATGCCGCCACTACCACGAAAATTCCGGCTGACTTCCCATTCAACACACACTCACTCTCCAGCCTTTTGAACAAGAAGAAAAAGGCCGGCCCCCCAACAGGTGAAGAATGACGCTGATTGCTGTTTATGCAGACTGGGAATCCTTGAAAGGCGCCAGACGCCTCGGATTTCTACACGCAAGGAAAACACGCAACACCAACGTGTTCGAATTTGAGTACGACCCTAAGGCGTTGGCCGATCCCGAGTTGAGTTCCATAACTCTAGACCCGCGCATCGGCCCCTTCGAAGGCCGCCAATTCCCCGGCGAACATCAGAGCCGCTTTGGCGTCTTTGCAGACTCAAGCCCCGATCGTTGGGGCCAACTGTTGATGAAACGCCGATTAGAAAGGGACATTCGCGACGGCTTGCTCCCCAGCAACAGCAAGTTGTTTGAATCCGATTACCTGCTTGGCGTCCACGACCTGTTCCGTGTCGGCGCCCTTCGCTACAAACTCAATGACGAAGGCAACTTCCTCGACGACCGCGACGGCGTTGCCGCCCCACCCTTTGTCGAGCTACGCGCGTTAGAGCAGGCAAGTCTCGCCCTGGAAAACGATAGGGACAACACAGCCACCGAGGGCCGCGAATGGCTAAGAATGCTCATCGCACCTGGCGGCTCGCTGGGCGGCGCCAGACCGAAAGCCAGCGTCGTCGACGAGTTCGGTCAACTGTGGATCGCCAAATTCCCAAGTACGAGGGATGACTACGATGTTGGTGGTTGGGAATTTGTAGTAAACGCTTTGGCGGTCAACTGTGGTCTACGTGTTGCGACCGGCACAGCCCGACGCTACGCAAGCGATCACCACTGCTTCCTGGTGAAGCGTTTCGACCGAACCGAACGCGGCGGCCGACATCACTTCGCATCAGCCATGACCATGACCAACCGCGTCGACGGCGACGACGCCTCAACCGGCGCCAGCTACCTTGAGTTAGCGGAAGTCATCATGGAACACGGCTCGGAACCCAATACCGACCTCCGTGAACTCTGGTCACGAATCGTCTTCAACATCCTGGTCTCAAACACCGACGACCACCTGCGAAACCACGGTTTTATTCTGGATCCTGGTCGGGGATGGCGCTTGTCGGCAGCGTATGACATGAATCCGGTGGCGAATGCGGATGGGTTGAAGCTGAACATCACTGATTCTGACAATGCGCTGGATTTGGAGTTGGCGAGGGAAGTGGCGGAGTATTTTAGGGTTAGCGGGAGCGAAGCCGAGCAACTCATTGAAAATTACCAAGAAATAGTCCGTCAATGGCCGACGGTCGCAGGGGCATTAGGGCTGTCGAAGCGTGAACAGGACAGCATGGCACCCGCGTTCTGGTAATTAATAAAATCTAAGGTTCACCTATCGCTCTCCGAATATTCTGCACCGACGGGTGTCCGAATTTTTTCTCCTGCCAAACTACCCCCTGCACAATTTAGACTCTACGAGATCTCCGACGAAGGTCGGAGGCCTTTTTGCTATCCAAATACTCGCAATATGACGCTTCTCCGCTAGTCTCGTAAAGAGTGGCAAATACGCGCTCGCCTTAATGAAAACAAAAATAACCGTATGAAAATTTAATTACCGCAAGACGCATTAGCAACGCCTTATACGCAACAAATAAGTCATGCACGACGATAAAAACAAAAAACAGGAGCAAAATAATGACTGCTATAGCAAAGATAGTGGAGTGGGCTAATAAAACTGGTCGACCGATTTGGTGGAAACACACAATTAGACTGCTTATAGAAAAACAAGAGCTTACAGGAGCAAATCAAGAATTAATCTATAAATTGGCTCGAAGAGAATCTGGCTTTCCAGAGTCAATCGAAGATTATGAAAATTATAATTCAAGCATCTCGGCAGAAGGTTTTGAAATAGAGGAAAAGCCAGTAACATTAAGCTCAATTGGACCTACAGAAAATATCTCAGCCTTGGAAAACACCCAAGTTTTAAAGTTCTCAAACATAGGGTTAACCGTTATCTATGGAGATAATGGTTCAGGCAAATCAAGCTACTCTAGGATCTTGAAAAATGCATGTTTGACTCGAGGTGAAAAACCAGCCGTCATAGGAAATGCTTTTACACCCTCAAAACTTAATTCAAATGCAAAAATTTCGTTTAACGAAGGGGGATTGGCTTTTAATGACATTAACTGGACATACAAAGGCGACGAAATAATAGCTCTAAAATCAATTCGCGTATTCGATTCAAAGTAAGCATTTCACTATATAGAAAAAGAAGGGGAGTTAGACTACCGACCTGCAGGCCTTCACATACTAGACGAACTAGTTGACATGTGTAACAAAATACGAACTACAGTCGACGAAAAAATAAAACCTCTTAAAACCCCTATAGTAGTTCCTGCAGCTGAACTCTCTACAAAAGCAGGTAAATTCATAAATTCGCTTTCTGCAAAAACTTCCTCAAGCGAACTTGCTTCATTTTGCATAACTGAGCAAGAACTGCTTGATTTAAACAACATTCAAACAGAGCTTAGAACTCTTAAATCACAATCCGCTGAAGAACTTAAAAAAAACCTAATAAAAATAGTCAACTCTGCCAAACCCCTACTAAATACTTTAAAAAAAGCAAACACATTAATCTCTGAGGAGAGTTTCGCAGGCTTCGCGAAGCTTATCGAAAACCAACGGGAAACCTACGACGCATCAGAAAAACTTAGAACTAGTACGTTCGCAAACCTTCCGATTCAGAAAATTGGAAATGAGGTGTGGAAGACCTTATGGACATCGGCTAAAGCCTTTGTGATGGATGTGTCACCTGTAGGAGGTTTTCCACCGAAGGCTGGTGAGAATTGCCCACTATGCTTACAGCCTATCGGTGATGAAGCAGGCAAAAGGCTGGATAAATTTGAAACCTATATTAAGGACGAAATACAAAAAACAGCAAATAGCGCGAAAACAGCAAAAGATCAGCGAAAAAAAGAATTAGAAACAACAGCTTTCGACCTATCAATATTTGAACAAATAGTTATAGACCTTGAAAACAGAATAGTAGGATTTCGAGAAAAGATATCGACCTACAGCTCAAGCTACTCATCAAGAATAAAAACACTACTAGACGAAGATATCGACATTATAAAGACTAAAGCTAGTGATCTTGATGAAAGCATCGTAGACACGCTTGAAAATCAACTAAACGAAATCAACAAAGAAGTAGCCAGCTTAGTAGATGAAAAAAATATGGCTCTGCTAATCACCTCTAAAGAAACCACAGAAAAAGAATTAATCGCCAAAAAACTCGTAACAGATAACAAAGCTACAATTGAACTCGAAATAAAACGCAGAAAGACACTTGAGATTTACGAGAAGATAAGAGAACAAACCACTACGAGAAAAATCACGACCCTAAGCTCAGAAATTAGTGAAGTCTACTTAACTGCTTCACTGAAGAGCCACTTTACGGATGAGCTACGCCTCCTTGGATTCAAACACTACTCTGTTGAAGCAAATACGAGAAACGCCACTGGATCCCAACTATTTAAAATAGTACTCCCGGAGTCTACAACAGCTAGCGTCCATCAAATTGCTAGTGAAGGAGAACAAAAATGCCTTGCTCTCGCTAGCATTTTTGCAGAGCTGCGGGCAGACAACAGGGCATCGGGCGTAATTTTCGACGACCCCGTAAATTCTTTAGATCATAAGTGGCGTTTAAAAATCGCCAATCGACTCATGAAAGAGTCTCTCGTGAGGCAAGTCATAATATTTACCCACGAGATCGTTTTCCTCAAATTTTTACTTGAGGCAGCAGAATCTGACCCTAGTTACACACTTCAAATTACCAGTCTAGACAGAAACATGACCTCGACTGGGATTGTTAGAAACTCCCCACCATGGGATGCGCTCACCACGGCAAAAAGAATCAAATATCTTAACGTGCTTTATGGTGAGCTAAAAAAATCAGAAGCTAATGATACAGAGTCTGAATACAACAAACTCGCCGGGCAATTCTACGGCTTCTTAAGAGAAGCCTGGGAAAGACTAGTAGAGGAAAAACTGCTAAACAAAGTGGTAGAGCGATTTGGCCGAGGAGTACAAACGCAACGCCTAAATAAACTGAAAGATATTTGCGACGAAGATTTGGACAAAGTAAGCAATGCGATGGCTAAGTGTAGCGGATTATTTAAGGGGCACGACTGCGCACCAGGTGTATATGAATCAATGCCAGCAGCAAATGAAATACTCGAAGACATCAATCTCATTAAAGATTTTGAGCAGGAGTTAACCAATATCAGAAAGAGAAATTAGTATAACTTTTTAAAACCCACAAAAAAGCCGCTCCTAAAGGGCGGCTTTTTCATTCACTACAAACCAACGCTTACAACTTAGGCCCAGCAGCCTTGATCGCGTCGCTCACTTCGAACTTCTTGAAGTTCTCGATGAACAGACCGGCCAATGCCTTGGCAGCCTCGTCGTAAGCAGCCTTGTCAGCCCAGGTGTTGCGCGGGTTGAGCAGGTTGGTTTCAACGCCCGGTACGGCCAGTGGCACGTCGAGGTTGATGGTGTCGAGGTGCTCGGTGGCGGCACCGATCAGCGCGCCGCTCTGGATCGCTGCGATTACCGCACGGGTGGTCGGGATGTTGAAGCGTTTGCCGACGCCGTAGCCACCGCCGGTCCAGCCGGTGTTGACCAGGTAGACCTTGGAGCCGAAGCCGCGGATACGCTTGATCAGCAGCTCTGCGTATTCGCCGGCCGGGCGCGGGAAGAACGGTGCGCCGAAGCAGGTGGAAAAAGTCGACTTGATGCCGCTGCCCGAACCCATTTCAGTCGAGCCCACCAGAGCGGTGTAACCAGACAGGAAGTGGTAGGCCGCTTGTTCTTCGTTGAGGATCGACACTGGCGGCAGGACGCCGGTCAGGTCGCAGGTCAGGAAGATCACAGCGTTCGGCTCGCCACCGAGGTTGTGCTCGGAACGCTTGGCAACGTGTTCCAGCGGGTACGCAGCGCGGCTGTTCTGGGTCAGGCTGACATCGGCATAGTCAGCATGCTTGGCATCGTCAATGACAACGTTTTCCAGCACAGCGCCGTGCTTGATGGCTTTCCAGATGACCGGCTCGTTCTTCTCGGACAAGTCGATGCACTTGGCGTAGCAACCGCCTTCGATGTTGAAGACAACGCCTTCGCCCCAGCCGTGTTCGTCGTCACCGATCAGGTAACGGCTTTCGTCGGCGGACAGGGTGGTCTTGCCGGTGCCGGACAGACCGAAGAACAGGGTCACGTCGCCTTCTTCGCCGATGTTGGCAGCGCAGTGCATTGGCAGCACGTCAGCGGCCGGCAGCAGGAAGTTCTGCACGGAGAACATGGCTTTCTTCATCTCGCCGGCGTAACGCATGCCAGCGATCAGCACTTTTTTCTGTGCGAAGTTAATGATCACGCAGCCGTCGGAGTTGGTGCCGTCACGCTCAGGCACGCACTCGAAATTGGCGACGTTGAGCACTTGCCACTCATCACGGCCAGCCGGGTTGTACTGGGCCGGGTTGATGAACAGGCAACGACCGAACAGATTCTGCCAGGCAGTCTGGGTGGTCATTTTCACGGCCAGGTAGTGATCTTCAGCCGCGCCTACATGCACGTGGGAAACGAAGTGCTCTTGCGCGTTGTTGAAGGCTTCTACGCGAGCCCACAAGGCATCGAACTTGTCGGCCGGGAACTTGCGGTTGATCGGGCCCCAGGCGATAGCGGCCTGGGTGGAAGGCTCTTCAACGATGAAACGGTCGACTGGCGAACGGCCGGTGCGATGACCGGTGCGGACAACCAGAGCGCCGGTATCGGCAAGCTCGCCTTCACCGCGGTTCAGGGCTTCTTTTACCAGATCATCAACACTCAGATCGGTGTACACGGCGTTATTGGCTTGCGTCATGAGGTTCCCCGTCGGCCAGTGGCCGAGTGTGCTCCAAACGTTTTGTAGTAGAAAGTCGTGCACTACTACCGCGAAAAAAGTGGGCCGGATTATGCCAGAAAAGCCCAAAAAGAGTAGGGTCCTCCCGTCGTAACGGCGAAATTCCGTCGTTACGCAGTGAATTTACCTGCGCTGAACCGTTTTAGTGCCGGGTATCTGACGGCGTGTCGACGCCCGCACCAGCGAACAATTGAGCGATATCGGCCGCATCGTAGACGTAACGCTCGTTGCAGAACTGGCAATCGATCTCGATTTTGCCGCCCTGTTCGGCCACCAGCGCCTGCGCATCTTCCAGACCCAGACTGACCAACGCAGTGCCCGAGCGTTCCCGCGAGCAACTGCAATGGAAGTGCAGACGCTGCACATCGAACAGGCGCACTTGCTCTTCATGGTAGAGGCGGTGCAGCACGGTTTCGTTGTCCAGGCTCAACAGCTCATCGGCGGTCAGGGTGCTGGCCAATGCGGTGATGTGCTGCCAACTGGCGGCGCGATCTTCTTCGTCTTTCAGGCGATCGGCCGGCAGTTGTTGCAGCAGCAGGCCACGGGCACGACGACCGTCAGCGAACAACTTGAAGCGGGTACCGACCTGTTGCGACATGACGAAGTAGTTGGTGAAGCAATCGGACAGGGTTTCGCCATCAAGATCGACGATGCCTTGATAGCGCTGGCCGACAGTCGGGTCGACGGTCAGGGCCAGAACCCCGTTGGGCATCAAGTCGCTGAGGGTCGCATCTGCCGCAATCTGATCGGCGTTGTAACGCGCCAGGCCACGGATTTCGCGCTCGCTGGAGCATTCGATCATCAACATCGGGATCGGGCCTTCGGAACGCGCCTGCAGAATCAGCAAGCCGTCGAACTTCAGCGTGCCCACCAGCAAGGAGGCGGCCGCCATCAACTCGCCCAGCAATTGCGCAACCGGCTCCGGGTACGGGTGTTTGGCGAGGACTTCAGCGTAGCTGCGCTCAAGCGCGACCAGTTCGCCGCGGGTGTCGCTGTCATCGAAGATGAAGCGTTGGGTGAAATCGGTATCCGTTAGGTCGGTCATAGGTCTGGGTATCTGAAAGTGATGACAAAATGGTTACAAAACATAAAAATTTGCGCTTCTTGGCACCCTTTTTGGTGCTTGCTGCTTAGCCATGGGAGGCATTTTATGAACAATCCGGGTTTGTTCCAATCAAGGTGGAACCTCGGCCGGCTGGTTCTGTGCAACGTAGTGCCATTAGCGCTACTGGCTTTCTGGTTATGGCCTACGGGCAACTCGCTGTGTGTGATTTTCGACGAGTGGCTGTTCCGCTCGCTCAATGCACCGCTGGCCAGCAACCCGATATGGCTCCACATCTGGGCAATTGCAAGTCTGCGCCCGTTCGACATCGTGGTCGGGCTGATTCTGCTGACGCTGCTGATCAAGGGCGACTGGGTATTCAAGGCCATTGATGTACGCCGGGCGTTTTTCGGTTTCCTGTCGATCCTGTTGTTGATGGTGGTGATCCGCGCGCTGTTTTCCAAGTTCGCCGATTACATGGACTGGCAGCACAGCAGCCCGTCGATGATGCTGCAAGGCGCCGTTCACATGAGCGATTACTTCCCGCATCTGGAAAAGACCTGGGAGCTGAAGGATCGCTCGAGCCAGAGCTTTCCCGGTGACCATGCTTCGGTGCTGTTGATCTGGGCGCTGTTCATGGGCATGCTCAGCCGCACGACCGGGCAGTTCCTGACGATCTGGGGGCTGACCTTGCTGTTCATGCTGCCGCGGCTGGTGGCCGGCGCGCATTGGGGTCAGGACGATTACATCGGTGGTGTATTGCTGGCGGTGTGGGCGTTAGGCTGGGGCTACTACACGCCGTTTGCGTATCACGCAGCAAATTTCTGGCTGAAGGTGACAGCGCCGATTTTCAATCTGCTCGGCAAACTGCCGGTTGTTTCGCGGATGAGTGTGGTGCGTAGCGCCTGATATCGAGTTGTTCAGGGCGAGTGCTGCGGACTCGATTCGCGAGCAAGCTCGCTCCTACAATGACCGCGTAGCGCTAAAGCAACTCGGTCAACTGTGAGAGCGAGCTTGCTCGCGAAAGGGACGGCACAGACACCATTGAACATCGCCCTACTCGGCATTGCTGTTCCCACGAAACTTGAACAAGTCCCGCCGCTGCTTCTTGCTCGGTTTGCCATCGGTGCTCACGCCCAGCGCCCCGGCCTTGCGCATCGCCGCAGCCGCCTCACGCTTTTCAACACTCACTTCGGTCTCGGCATACAACGTCTGTGCCTCAGGCGCGCCACGACGCACGATGGACAACGCCTCGACCCTCACCGTGCGCACTTCGAAACCGGTGCGAATCTCGAATTCATCGCCAATGCGTGGCTCTTTGCCAGGCTTGCAGCGCTCGCCTCGACAATGCACCTTGCCACTCTCGATCGCCGCTTTGGCCAAGGCACGGGTTTTATAAAAACGCGCTGCCCATAGCCACTTATCGAGACGGACCTTGTCGTCCTCTTCGCTTTTTTGTGCCATGGAATGTCCTCATTCTGAAATATGGGTGAACTGTACTACCGTTTCTGTCGTGCCATGAATTGCAGCATCCCGGATTACAATGCACCCATTCTGGTACCTGCTTCAGGGGCTGGTATTGCGGGCTGTAGAAATCTGTCGCCTTTTAACCCTTATTCTGCGTGAATACCGCGAATCCGGCCCCTGCGGGCTGAGCGGTTGTCACGGTTGAGCATTTTTTTGAAGACATTTGACCATTTGACCGTTGTCGGTCTGCGCGAGTGGGTGGCGCTCCCGGATTTGGGAGTCGCGGGCCTGCGGGCAAAAATTGACACCGGCGCCAGCACCTCCAGCTTGCATGCCACCGACATCGAACCGTTCGAACGCGACGGTAAGAAGTGGGTGCGCTTCACCGCGCATCTGGGCACGGTGGTGCAGTTGCGTCACCGGCGCTGTGAAGCGCCGCTGGTGACGCGTAAAACCATTAAAAGCTCCAACGGTCATACCCAGGAACGCTACGTGATCAGCACGACACTGGCCCTGGGTGATCGGGTCTGGCCGATCGAGTTCACCCTCGCCTGCCGCAAGTCCATGCGCTATCGCCTGTTGCTCGGCTCCAAAGCCTTGATCGACGGCCACCTGGTGGTCAATCCGGGCATCAAATATGTACAAGACAAGCCGGTGTTCCCGGTATCTACCTCCTCCACAGGTGTTGCATGAAGATCGCTGTGCTGTCGCGGAACCCGCGTCTGTATTCCACCCGTCGTCTGGTTGAAGCCGGCACCGAACGCGGGCATGAAATGGTCGTGATCGACACCTTGCGCGCCTACATGAACATCGCCAGCCACAAGCCGCAGATCCACTATCGCGGCAAACCGCTGGAAGGCTTCGACGCCGTGATTCCGCGGATCGGGGCGTCGGTGACGTTCTATGGCTGCGCGGTCTTGCGCCAGTTCGAAATGATGGGGGTGTTTCCGCTGAATGAATCGGTGGCCATCGCCCGCTCGCGCGACAAATTGCGTTCGTTGCAGTTGTTGTCGCGCCGCGGCATCGGTTTGCCGGTGACCGGATTTGCCCACTCGCCGGATGATATTCCCGACCTGATCGACATGGTCAACGGCGCGCCACTGGTGATCAAAGTGCTGGAAGGCACCCAGGGTATCGGTGTGGTGCTGTGTGAAACCGCGACCGCCGCCGAGTCGGTGATCGAAGCGTTCATGGGCCTGAAGCAGAACATCATGGTTCAGGAGTACATCAAGGAGGCTGGCGGTGCGGACATTCGCTGCTTCGTGGTCGGCGACAAGGTGATCGCGGCGATGAAGCGTCAGGCCAAACCGGGGGAGTTCCGCTCCAACCTGCATCGCGGCGGCAGCGCCAGCCTGATCAAGATCACCCCGGAAGAACGCATGACGGCGTTGCGTGCGGCGAAAGTCATGGGCCTGTCGGTCGCGGGCGTGGATATCCTGCGATCCAATCACGGGCCGTTGGTGATGGAGGTGAACTCGTCGCCGGGATTGGAGGGGATCGAGACCACCACCGGCAAGAACGTGGCGGGGATCATCATTGAGCATCTTGAGAAGAATGGCGGGCCGAACATGACCCGGACCAAAGGCAAGGGCTAATTCTGCGGCGGCAAGACGGCCGCCATCGCGAGCAGGCTCGCTCCCACAGTTGATCGCATTCCTTCAGGAAGAACACGGTCAATGTGGGAGCGAGCCTGCTCGCGAAGGTGCCATTAGCTTCAACGAAGATTCAGTGTTTAAACAGCATCCCGCGGCAACATCAACCCCAACGGCAACCTTACCCGCGCCTCCAGTCCACCACCGGACCGATTACGCAACTCAACATTGCCGCCATGCATCGAAGCAATCCGCTTCACGATCGCCAATCCCAATCCAGTACCCTTGCCGCCGCGCGCACGGTCGCCACGGGTGAACGGGTTGAAAATCGCCTCAAGCTCCGACGGATCAATCCCTGCGCCACGGTCCATCACACTCAGCACCACATAGGGGGCGCTGGTGTCACCGGACACATAAGCCGCGACTTCAACGCCACTGCCGGCATGATTCAAGGCGTTGCCGATCAGGTTATTCAACAAGCGCTTCATCGAAACCCGACGTAACGGAAACGGCTGGATCGGCTCCAGACGCAAGCGAACTTTCTCTTCGGTCTGGTTGTACGGTGCCGCGACTTCGCGCACCAGGTCGCTGAGATCGACCTCTTCCACCGACTCATCGCGACCATCGCGAATGAACGCGAGGAACTGGTCGAGAATCGCGTCCATGTCTTCGATGTCACGCACCATGTCGTCGGTCAGGTCGTTGCGGTCGCCCATCAATTCCAGTGACAGGCGCAAACGGGTCAAAGGTGTGCGTAAATCATGTGAAACCCCGGCGAGCATCAGTTCACGCTCGCGTCCGGCCTGTTCGACGTCTTCGGCCATCTGATTGAAGGCGCGATACACCTCGGTCATTTCGCTCGGCGTGTCGCTGATCGGCAGGCGCACGCTGCGGCCCTGACCGAGTTGCCGGGCGGCATAGACCAGCCGCTTCAAGGGCTGGTTGAGCTGGCTGACGAAAATCCACGCCGACGCCGTCGACAGCAAACCGATGGCCAGGAACCAACCGAGCACGTTCCAGATTTTCTGGCCGCGCAACGGGTGCGGGTACAGCGGGACTTTCAGCCAGCCATCACCCAGGCTCGGCGCGCGAACCCACAGCGCCGGCGGCGAGTGCATGCGTAAGCGCACTTCGGTGTCCGCGCCCAGCTCCGCCTGCATTTGCCGCTGGTAGATTTCGCTGTACGGCCAGTGCTGTTCGCCTTCCGGCACACCGGCGCCCACCACCCGGATCAGGGTTGCGGCGTCAGCGATCTTCGCGCGATTTTCTTCATCAGCGGCCCAATAGGCGCGCAGCGTCAGGGCGACGCCGTGGCTGTATTGGCGGTCCACTAGCACGTCCTCGTTCATCAACAGATAAACCAGGGTCAGCGCCTTGGAAAACAGCACGACAATGAGCACCAGCCAAAGGGTGCGAGAGAAAAAACTTTGGGGGAACCAGACGGGGGTTTTCATCAATAACCGCTACACACTTGCAGGAGCGAGCAATGCTCGCATATTGCGGATTGCGAGTCTGCGGGGATGGCCGTTCGACCAGCACCCGGCAGACTCGCTCCTACAAATCACCGATCACTTGGTGGCAGTGCCATCCGGAACAAACACGTAGCCCACGCCCCAGACAGTCTGGATGTAGCGCGGTTTCGACGGATCGGGTTCGATCATCCGGCGCAGACGGGAAATCTGCACGTCGATGGAACGCTCAAGAGCATCCCATTCGCGGCCACGGGCCAGGTTCATCAGTTTGTCGCGGGTCAGTGGCTGACGCGCGTTCATGACCAGGGCCTTGAGTACCGCAAACTCACCGGTGGTGAGCATGTGTACTTCGTCGCCGCGTTTCAGTTCACGGGTGGCCAGCGACAGCACGTAATCACCGAAGGTGACGTTTTCGTCTTCGCTGCCCGGCGCGCCCGGTACCGGTGCGGCCTGGCGACGCAGTACCGCTTTGACCCGGGCCATCAGCTCGTCCGGGTTGAACGGTTTGGCCAGGTAATCGTCGGCACCCAGTTCCAGGCCCTTGATGCGGCTCATCTCATCGCCCTTGGCGGTGAGCATGATGATCGGGATCTGGTTGTTCGCCGCCCGCAGACGACGGCAAGCGGTCAGACCGTCTTCGCCGGGCAGCATCAGGTCGAGGACGACCAGATTGAAGACCTCACGCGAGAGCAGACGATCCATTTGCTCGGTGTTCGGTACGGTACGGGCACGGTAGCCCTTGCTGACGAAAAACCGCTCCAGCAGGCTGCTCAGCCCCGGATCGTCGTCAACGATGAGAATTTTTTCGCCTTCAGCAGTTTGTGCAGTGCTGCTCATTAGATGCTCCTTTTAGCTCGGCGCGCATTATGGCGTAGCTGTCGTTATACGCACCGTGTGCATTGTTAGCAGATTTTTCCTTCACTGCCAGAAAACCGGGGTTTAAGCCTACAGACTGTGACACCCCCGAATGACAGAACGCTGGTTATAATGCGCGGCGTTTTGTGCCAGGCAACGTCTGAATCGTTACCGCAGGTGGCCGGGCTTTTTTCCTGGCGACCGCAGTAATTGTTCGATTTCACGGGTCAATGGACTGCCTTTTGACCCAGGCAGCGGCAATTTTCCAGCCGCTCAACCAGACTCCGGGCCTTTATTTCCGTGCCTGCGAGCCTGCTTTCACAATATGTCAGGTGGTTTTATGGACAGCATCAACAGCCGCATCGCCGAGGAACTCGGCGTACGCCCACAACAGGTCGAAGCGGCCGTCGCGCTACTCGATGAAGGCTCTACCGTTCCCTTCATCGCCCGTTACCGGAAAGAAGTCACCGGCAGCCTCGATGACACCCAGTTGCGTCATCTGGAAGAGCGTCTGCGCTACCTGCGAGAACTCGACGAACGGCGCATCAGCATCCTCGCCAGCATCGAAGAGCAAGGCAAACTCACCCCTGCCCTCGAGCGCGACATCAAACTCGCCGACACCAAGACCCGCCTCGAAGACTTGTACCTGCCGTACAAGCAGAAGCGCCGCACCAAGGGCCAGATCGCCCTGGAAGCCGGCCTCGGCGACCTGGCCGACAGCCTGTTCAACGACCCGAACCTGGCCCCGGAAGCCGAAGCCGCACGCTTCGTCGACGCCGAAAAAGGCGTGGCCGATGTGAAGGCAGCGCTCGAAGGCGCCAAATACATCCTGATGGAGCGTTTCGCCGAAGACGCCAGCCTGCTGGAAAAACTGCGTACCTACCTCAAGCAGGAAGCGACCCTCAGTGCCCGCGTGATCGCCGGCAAGGAAGAAGAAGGCGCCAAGTTCCGCGATTACTTCGAACACGACGAACCGCTGAAAAGCATGCCGTCGCACCGCGCCCTGGCGATCTTCCGTGGCCGCAACGAAGGCATTCTCAGCTCCGCGTTGAAAGTCGGCGACGAACTGCCGGGCACCATGCACCCGTGCGAAGGCATGATCGGCCAGCAATTCGGCATCCAGAACCAGAACCGTCCGGCCGACAAATGGCTCGGTGAGGTGGTGCGCTGGACGTGGAAGGTCAAGCTCTACACGCATCTCGAAACCGACCTGCTGGGCGAGTTGCGCGACGGCGCCGAAACCGAGGCGATCAACGTCTTCGCTCACAACCTGCACGACCTGCTGCTGGCTGCTCCGGCCGGTCCGCGCGCAACCCTGGGCCTTGACCCGGGCCTGCGTACCGGTTGCAAGGTGGCGGTGGTCGATTCGACCGGCAAACTGCTCGATCACGCCACGGTTTACCCGCACGTGCCGCACAACAAATGGGATCAGACCATCGCCATTCTGGCGGCCCTGTGCGCCAAGCACTCGGTTGACCTGATTGCCATCGGCAACGGCACCGCCAGCCGCGAAACCGACAAACTGGCGATCGAGCTGATCAAAAAATACCCAGCAATGAAGATGACCAAGGTCATGGTCTCCGAGGCGGGCGCATCGGTGTACTCGGCATCGGAACTGGCAGCCAAGGAATTCCCGGATCTGGACGTGTCGATCCGTGG
Source organism: Pseudomonas baetica (assembly GCF_002813455.1). Classification (NCBI taxonomy): domain Bacteria; kingdom Pseudomonadati; phylum Pseudomonadota; class Gammaproteobacteria; order Pseudomonadales; family Pseudomonadaceae; genus Pseudomonas; species Pseudomonas baetica. The sequence goes on from NZ_PHHE01000001.1 coordinate 3,126,588, forward strand.
CGCGGTATCGATTGCCCGTCGCTTGCAGGATCCGCTCGCTGAACTGGTGAAGATCGATCCGAAATCCATCGGTGTCGGCCAGTATCAGCACGACGTGTCGCAACTGAAACTGGCGCGCGGTCTGGACGCTGTGGTCGAGGACTGCGTGAACGCCGTCGGCGTCGACGTGAACACGGCTTCCGTGGCGCTACTGGCACGGATCTCCGGCCTAAACGCAACACTGGCGCAGAACATCGTGGCGCACCGCGACGAGCACGGCGCGTTCAAAACCCGCGCAGCGCTGAAGAAAGTCGCGCGTCTGGGCGAAAAAACCTTCGAACAGGCCGCCGGTTTCTTGCGCGTGATGAACGGCGACAACCCGCTGGATTCCTCGGCGGTTCACCCGGAAGCCTATCCGCTGGTGCAGCGCATTGCCGCTGAAACCGACCGCGACATCCGCTCGCTGATCGGCGATGCCGGGTTCCTCAAGCGTCTGGATCCGAAGAAGTTCACCGACGAGACCTTCGGTCTGCCGACCGTAACCGACATCCTCCAGGAACTGGAAAAACCGGGCCGCGACCCGCGTCCGGAGTTCAAGACTGCCGAGTTCCAGGAAGGCGTCGAAGACCTCAAGGACCTGCAACTGGGGATGATCCTCGAAGGCGTCGTGACCAACGTGACCGCGTTCGGCGCGTTCGTCGACATCGGCGTGCATCAGGACGGTCTGGTACACATCTCGGCGCTGTCGGAGAAGTTCATCAAGGATCCACGTGAAGCGGTGAAGGCCGGTGACGTGGTGAAAGTGAAGGTCATGGAAGTCGACATTCCGCGCAAACGCGTTGGCTTGTCGATGCGCATGGGTGACACCCCGGGCGAGAAGATCGATGGCGCCCGTGGCTCGCGCCCGGGCTCGGCGCAACGCCAGCCTTCGAACAACGCGCCACGCAAGGAAACCACCACCGCCGCGCCGGTGAACAATGCGATGGCTTCGCTGTTCGCCAACGCCAAGCAGTTGAAAAAACGCTGATGGAGATTCCGGCCGGGCTCGTCGAGAGCGCGTTTTTCAAGCTGTTGGGCTGCCGCCTGCACAGCCTGGAAACCGGGGTGGCGCAAGTCGCCCTGGGGCTGGAACCGGAACTGCGCAATCGCGGCGGCAAGTTGCACGGCGGCGCGCTGTTCAGTCTGGTCGACATCGCCATGGGGCTGGCCTGTTCCAGCGTTCATGGCTTCGATCAGCAGAGCGCGACCATCGAGTGCAAGATCAACTACATCCGCGCCGTTTCTGACGGTGAGGTGCTGTGCACGGCACGGGTCATCCACCCGGGCCGCCGCACGTTGGTGGTCGAAGCCGACGTGATGCAGGGCGACAAACTGGTCGCAAAAGCGCAAGGCACGTTCGCTGTCCTGTAGATGTTGTTCATCATTTTGAGTTAATTTCGGCGCTGTGATCGCAGCGTCGAGCTTTTCTGTGGGAGCGGGCTTGCTCGCGAAGGCGGTGTGTCAGGCGAATTGATGTTGACTGACACGCCCTCTTCGCGAGCAAGCCCGCTCCCACAGGGATCGCATAATCTTCGTGTGCATCAGCCAGATTCAGGGAATGAAGTTGGCGTTTCAACGGGGGCTTCCAGGCCCGAAAAACCAGGCGAAAACGCCAGTTTCAACTTCACCCTTGTAGACCGTCCTGCCCACCCCCATATTGGGGCGACTGACGCGTGAAGGAATCCAAATTGAGCGAACTTCTCAACCGCCGCCTGGCTCTGCTCGGTGAGCGCGCCAACCTCTCTCTGCTCGAACAGTGCCTTCACGGTATCGAACGTGAATGCCTGCGCGTGACCAGCGAAGGTCGTCTGGCGCAAACGCCGCACCCGGAAGCCTTGGGTTCCGCGCTGACCAATGAACAAATCACCACCGATTATTCCGAGTCGCTGCTGGAGTTCATCACGCCTGCCCTGCCCGATCCGGCCGACACGCTGGCGAGCCTGGACAAGATTCATCGTTTTGCCTACAGCAAACTCGGCAGCGAGTACCTGTGGAGTCCATCGATGCCGTGCCCGTTGCCGGCCGAGGAAGATATCCCGATCGCCTATTACGGCACCTCCAACATCGGTCAGCTCAAGTATGTCTACCGCAAGGGTCTGGCCCTGCGTTACGGCAAGACCATGCAGTGCATCGCCGGGATTCACTACAACTTCTCCCTGCCGGAAAAACTCTGGCCGCTGCTGAAGGAAGCCGAAGGTTTCGTCGGCACCGACCGCGATTTCCAGTCGTTTTCCTACATCGCGCTGATCCGCAACTTCCGTCGTTACAGCTGGCTGCTGATGTACCTGTTCGGTGCCTCGCCTGCACTGGATGCAGGTTTCCTGCGCGGTCGTTCGCATCAACTGGAACAACTGGACCCGGACACCCTGTATCTGCCGTACGCGACCAGCCTGCGCATGAGCGACCTCGGTTACCAGAGCAACGCCCAGGCTGGCCTGACGCCGTGCTACAACGATCTGGCCAGCTACACCGACAGCCTGCGCAAAGCCGTGGCCACGCCTTACGCGCCTTACGTTGAAGTCGGCACGCACAAGGATGGCGAGTGGGTTCAGTTGAACACCAACATCCTGCAAATCGAAAACGAGTACTACTCCAACATCCGCCCGAAACGTGTGACCTACACCGGCGAGCGGCCGATCCAGGCGCTGGTGGCCCGTGGCATTCAGTACGTCGAAGTGCGTTGCCTGGACATCAACCCGTTCCTGCCGATGGGCATCGATCTGACCGAGTCGCGCTTCCTCGATGCGTTCCTGCTGTATTGCGCACTGAATGACAGCCCGCTGCTGACCAACACCAGTTGCGGCAACGCGACCGCGAACTTCCTCAGCGTGGTCAAGGAAGGTCGCCGTCCGGGCCTGCAATTGCAGCGTGACGGGGAATCGGTCGAGATGAAAACGTGGGCAGCAGAACTGCTGGAGCAAATCGCGCCACTGGCAGCGCTGCTGGATCAAAGCCATGGCGGCGATGCACACAGCAAGGCGCTGGATGCACAACTGGCCAAGGTCAGCGATCCGTCGCTGACGCCTTCGGCGCAGGTGTTGGCGGCGATGGCTGAGCACAAGGAAAGCTTTGCGCAGTTCTCCCTGCGTCAGAGCCAGGCGCATGCCGAGTTTTTCCGTAGTGAGCCATTGGCGGCGGAAGAGCAGGCGAAGTTTGAAGAACTGGCGCGTACTTCGCTGGCGGCACAGGCTGAGCTGGAGCAGAACGAAGTGGGCGATTTCGATGTGTTTGTCGGGTCATATCAGGCGAGCATTTTGGCGATCAGTAACTAAGCGTTGCCTTGCATCGTTCCCACGCTCCGCGTCCAGGTGACGCGGAGCGTCATCGGCTGCATTCCCACGCAGAGCGTGGGAACGATCAATATCCCCCGCGCCTTAGATTTTTCCGCTCATAAGCTCATTCTAAAAAGTTATTTATTTTTAGATTCTTAGATCATTTAGTCTCCTTTCACGCCGACGCTCGGTCGCCTGATATGGAGCTGTTCAATGAAACTGAATTTCCCGCTTCGCCTGCTGGCCGTGGCCTCGTTGGCTGCCGCGAGCTTTCTGGCGCAGGCTGCCGACCTCACCGTCGCCTACCAAACCACCGTTGACCCGGCGAAAGTCGCTCAGGCCGACGGCGCTTATGAAAAAGCCACCAAGGCCGACATCAGCTGGCGCAAATTCGACAACGGCGCGGACATCATCGCGGCCATTGCCTCCGGTGACGTGCAGATCGGCTATCTGGGTTCGAGCCCGCTGACCGCGGCTATCACCCGCAAAGTCCCGGTCGAAACTTTCCTCATCGCCACCCAGATCGGCGCTGCCGAAGCGTTGGTCGCTCGCGACGGCTCCGGGATCAAGACGCCACAGGATCTGGTCGGCAAGAAAATCGCCGTGCCGTTCGTGTCCACCGGTCACTACAGCCTGCTCGCCGCGCTGAAGCACTGGAACATCGATCCTTCCAAAGTCACCGTGCTCAACCTCGCGCCGCCAGCGATCATCGCGGCGTGGAAACGCGGTGATATCGACGCCACTTACGTGTGGGATCCGGCCCTCGGCGTGGCCAAGGAAAACGGCAAAGTGCTGATCACTTCCGGTGAACTCGCCAAGTTCGGCGCGCCGACCTTCGATGCGTGGATCGTGCGCAAAGACTTCGCCGAGAAGCACCCGGAAATCGTCCGGGCATTCGCCAAAGTCACCCTCGACGCCTACGCCGATTACCGCAAAGACCCGAAAGCCTGGCTCGCCGATCAAGCCAACGTCGACAAACTGGTGAAGCTCTCCGGCGCCAAGGCCAGCGACATTCCGTTGCTGCTGCAGGGCAACGTCTACCCGCTGGCAGCGGATCAGGTCAGCGACCTCGGCGCACCGACCACCAAAGCCATCACCGACACCGCCGCGTTCCTCAAGGAGCAAGGCAAGGTCGAAGCGGTTCTGCCCGACTACGCGCCGTACGTCAGCGCCAAATACATCACCAACTGATCGGGAGGTAACCGCGATGGCCTTGCTACAGCTGGAGCGCATCAGCGCACAGTACCCGGGCAGCCCGACACCGGTGCTGGCGGATATTTCTCTGACCCTGGGGCCTCAGCAATTGCTGGTGGCCCTCGGCCCGTCCGGCAGTGGCAAGACTTCTCTGTTGAACCTGATTGCCGGTTTCGTCGAACCGAGCGCCGGGCGCATCACCCTCGATGGCGTGCCGGTCAAAGGCCCAAGCGCAGAGCGCGGCGTGGTGTTCCAGGACGACGCTCTGCTGCCTTGGCAGGACGTGTTGGCCAACGTGGCTTTCGGTCTGGAACTGGCCGGTGTGGCCAGGAACAAACGCGAACAGCGCGCTCGCGAGATGCTCGCGCTGGTCGATCTTGCCGGTTTCGAAAGCCGTCGTATCTGGCAACTGTCCGGCGGCCAGAAACAACGCGTCGGCCTCGCCCGCGCACTCGCTGCCGACCCGCGCGTGTTGCTGATGGACGAACCCTTCGGCGCGCTTGATGCCTTCACCCGCGAACAAATGCAGGAGCTGTTGCTGCAAGTCTGGCAGCGCACCGCCAAACCGGTGTTCCTGATTACCCACGACATTGAAGAAGCGGTGTTCCTCGCCACTGACCTGATTCTGCTCGCGCCGAATCCGGGGCAGATCGTCGAGCGTCTGCATCTGGATTTCGGTCAGCGCTACGCCGCTGGTGAGTCCGCCCGCGCGATCAAGTCCGACCCGCGGTTTATCGAAACCCGCGAGCACGTGCTGAGCAAAGTGTTCTCGCAACGCAGCGCCGTGCAACGGCAGGAGCGTGCATGAGCAGTTACGACGTTTCCGCCCCGGCAGTGAAAACCCCATCAGTGGCGGTTCCGCTGCGCCGCAGTCTCAGCACACGCTGGATCAGCCTGTTGACCTTGTTCGCCTTGCTGGCGGTCTGGTGGGCGGTGACCGCCACTGGATTGATCGAGCCGCTGTTCCTGCCGCCGCCGTCCGCCGTGTTGCAAAAAGGCTGGTTGCTGGCGACTACCGGTTACATGGACTCGACCCTTTGGCAGCATTTGGGCGCGAGCCTGAGCCGCATCGGACTGGGCCTTGGCTTTGCGATTCTGACCGCTGTGCCGGTGGGCATCGCCATTGGCGCCAACCGCATCGCTCGCGGCGTACTGGATCCGTTGATCGAGTTCTACCGCCCTATCCCACCGCTCGCCTACCTGCCGCTGATTGTGATCTGGTGCGGCATTGGCGAGTTGTCGAAAGTGCTGCTGATCTACCTGGCGATTTTCGCGCCGATCGCGATTGCCACTGCGACCGGCGTGCGCACCGTCGACCCGGCGAAATTGCGCGCCGCACAGTCACTGGGTGCGACCCGCGCACAACTGATTCGCCATGTGATTCTGCCGAGCGCGTTACCGGACATTCTCACTGGTGTGCGCATTGGTCTGGGGGTTGGCTGGTCGACACTGGTCGCCGCTGAACTGATTGCCGCCACCAGTGGTTTGGGCTTCATGGTGCAATCGGCCGCGCAATTTCTGGTCACCGACGTGGTGGTGCTGGGGATTCTGGTCATCGCACTGATCGCCTTCGCCATGGAAATGGGCCTGCGCGCTTTGCAACGCAAACTGGTGCCGTGGCACGGCCAGGCGCACTGAATAATTGCTATGTAAAGAACCCTGTGGGAGCGAGCCTGCTCGCGAATGCTGACTTTCTGTCGACATCTTTGCTGCCTGACACTCCGCTTTCGCGAGCAGGCTCGCTCCCACAAAAGCTAAATCCCGAATTCTAGAGAACCACCATGAGCAGCCTCAATATCACCCCGTTAAGCTCGGCCCTCGGCGCACAGATCAGCGGCGTCGACATCAGCCAGCCGTTGAGCCTGGAGTACCGCGACGCCATCGAGCAGGCGCTGCTCAAGTTCCAGGTGCTGTTCTTCCGCAATCAGCCGATCGAGCCTTCGCAACAGGCGCGCTTCGCTAATTACTTTGGCGACCTGCACATTCACCCGATCTACCCGAACGTGCCGGAACAGCCGGAAGTGCTGATTCTGGACACCGCCGTCACCGACGTGCGCGACAACGCGATCTGGCACACCGACGTGACCTTCCTGCCGACGCCGGCGATGGGCGCGGTGCTCAGCGCCAAGTTGTTGCCGGAGTTTGGCGGCGACACCTTGTGGGCCAGCGGGATTGCTGCGTATGAGGCGCTGTCGGCGCCGCTGAAGGCTTTGCTTGAAGGCCTGACCGCCACCCACGATTTCACTCGCTCGTTCCCATTGGAGCGTTACGGCAATACGCCCGAAGCGCTGGCGCAGTGGGAAGAGGCACGGCGCAAAAATCCGCCGTTGTCACACCCGGTGATTCGCACGCATCCGGTCAGCGGACGGCGTTCGTTGTTCGTCAACGAAGGCTTTACGTCGAAGATCAATGAGCTGTCGGAAACCGAAAGCGAGGCGATTCTGAAGTTCCTGTTCGCCCACGCGACGCGGCCAGAGTTCACCATTCGCTGGCGCTGGCAGAAGGACGATATTGCGTTCTGGGATAACCGCGTGACCCAGCATTACGCGGTGGACGATTACCGCCCGGCGCGGCGGGTGATGCAGCGGGCTACGGTGTTGGGGGATATGCCGTTTTTTCGGTAATTACCGACATCTTCATTACCTGAACCGGCTCCTTCGCGAGCAGGCTCGCTCCCACATTGGAACGCATTTCCCTGTGGGAGCGAGCCTGCTCGCGAAAGCTTTTTGAGCTTGAAACTTATTCCGCCGTCGAAGGCTTCTCCCAAAGATTGATCCCGCCCTCTTGGGCAAACCGGTCAATCTCCGCCAGTTCCTCAGCGCTAAAGCTCAAATTCTTCAACGCCCCGACGTTCTCGATAATCTGCTCCGGCCGGCTTGCGCCGATCAATGCCGAGGTCACTCGTGGGTCACGCAGCGTCCAGGCCAGTGCCAGTTGCGCCAGGCTCTGACCGCGACGTTTGGCGATCTCGTTCAACGCACGCACGTGGGCAATGTTGGCTTCGGACAAGTGCGAAGCCTGAAACGATCCACCGCCCGGACGATTGACCCGCGCATCCGCCGGCACGCCGTTGAGGTATTTGTCGGTCAGCAGACCTTGCGCCAACGGCGTGAAGGCGATGACGCCGGTGCCGAGTTCATCGGTGGTATCGAGCAGATCCTTTTCCACCCAGCGATTGAGCAGGTTGTACGCCGGTTGGTGAATCAGCAGCGGCACTTTCCATTCTTTGAGCAGCGCGGCGATCTCGCGGGTTTTCACCCCGGAATACGAGGAGATGCCGATGTACAACGCCTTGCCTTGTTGCACCGCAGTGGCGAGGGCGCTAGCAGTTTCTTCCAGCGGGGTGTCCGGGTCGAAGCGGTGCGAATAGAAGATATCCACATAGTCCAGACCGAGGCGTTGCAGGCTCTGGTCGAGGCTGGCCAGCACGTATTTGCGTGAGCCACCACCCTGGCCGTAAGGGCCGGGCCACATGTCCCAACCGGCCTTGCTGGAGATGATCAACTCGTCGCGGTACTGCTTGAAGTCTTCGCGCAGCAGGCGGCCGAAGTTGGTCTCGGCGCTGCCGTACGGCGGGCCGTAGTTGTTGGCCAGGTCGAAGTGGTTGATCCCCAGGTCGAACGCGGTACGCAGCAAGGCGCGCTGGGTGTCGATCGGCGTGCTGTCACCGAAGTTGTGCCACAGGCCCAGCGACAGCGCCGGCAGCACCAGACCGCTGCGCCCGACGCGGCGGTAAGGGATGGAGTCGTAGCGGTTTTCGGCAGCGGTGTAAGTCATCGAATCCTCTCTTGTCTGTCTTGAAATGGGTGTCGACCTGCTCGCGAAGGGTGTTACACAAATCTATTGCCGGGTCGGGCAAGCCCAACGTTCTGGCGCAACGTCCGACCTTCATACTCAGTTCTGAACAACCCGCGCCGTTGCAGTTCCGGGACCACGCCAGTGGCGAAGTCTTCGAGCCCGCCCGGCAAATGCGGCACCAGCACATTGAAACCGTCGGCCGCGCCCTGTTCGAACCATTCCTGCAAGCGATCAGCGATCTGCTCGGGGGTACCGACCAGGCTGTAATGCCCTCGCCCACCGGCAATCTTGCGACCGAGTTCGGCAAGGCTCAGGTTCTCCCGGCCCGCCAATTCTGTCAGCAGTTTCTGCCGGCTCTGCTGGCCGCTTTCCGTCAGCGGTAGCTCAGGCATCGGCCCGTCCAGCGGGTACTTCGACAAGTCGAAGTTGCCCAGCATACGCCCAAGCAAGGCGACGCCAACCTCGGGTTCGACCAATTGCTGAAACGTTTCAAATTTTTCCTGCGCCTGGGCCTCTGTTTGCCCGACCACGACGAAAACCCCGGGCATGATCTTCAGCGAATCGGCACTGCGCCCGTACTTGGGCAAACGTCCTTTGAGGGCGGCATAAAACGCTTGGGCGCCGGTCCCGTTGTCCTCCCAACTGTCCCAGAGCCCGTTATCGAACGCGAAAGCACCTGACGAATAGGGCGAGGACTGAATTGGCTATGCTCTAAAGGACACCGAGGCGGCCCATTCGCGGGCAAGCCCGCTCCCACAGGTTTCTGCGTTGAACACAAAATCTGTGAACGACGCCAATCCCTGTGGGAGCGGGCTTGCCCGCGAAGGCGGCGGATCAAGCACCACATATCCCGAAGGCAAGTCTATGCACACCGCCATCATCATTTTCTTCGGCCTGGTTCTGCTCGCCCTGATGCTCTACATCGGTGAGCGCATCGGCTTCAGCCGTCAGACCATGGCCTACGGCTTCGCCGCGCTGTGGCTGGCATTGACGGTGATTAATGGCGCGGTGGGGGTGGTGCATGCCGGCCAGTCCGTGGGATCGGAACTGGTGATCGGCAGTGCGGTATATGGCGTGCCGCTGGCGGCGATGGTGTTGTTCATGGTGCTGAGCGCCGAGTCGTAAAACGTCCCGACGCTCAGCTCATGATCAACGCACCAGGTGCAGGAACTGCATGTGGCGCTCGTACTGGTCGAGGATGTCGTTGATGATCTGCTCCTTGGTGTAGCCGACCAGATCGTAGTCCTGACTGCCCTCGCTCAGATGCACTTCGGCGCGGTAATAGCGGCGGTTGTTGAGCTGTTTGGAGCCCATACCGCCACGCGCAAATGATGGCGTGAAGTAGCCGCGCATCTGCACCTGATAAATGAACGGATGCTGCTCGCCGTGGCCGATTTCCAGGCTGACGTTGTCATGCGCCGGATCCGGCTGGGTGACCACGTTCAGGCCTTTCTCGACGAACACCGCGGTCACTTCTTCAATCGCCGGGCGCACGGTGGTGTCCATGAAGCGGTACACCTCATCACGCGACGGGAAGTGCACGGCCTGACTCAAGCGCTGGCGCCAGCCCCCCGTGCCACGTCGCGCACCCGACACCGGCGCCAGCGAATGCAGTTGCGCGATCTGCTTCTGCGATTCGAGATAGAACGCCTTGTGCAGGCCCCACATCATCAGCAGCAGAATCAGCGAGAACGGCAACGAGGTCAGCACTACCGCTGATTTCAGCGCATCGATACTGCCAGAGAACAGCAGCGCGCTGGTGATCAGCGCGGTCATCGCGCCCCAGAATACCCGCAGCCATTTCGGCCCGTCTTCATCCGGGTTGCCGCCCTTGGCCGACAGCGTCGAAAGCACCACGGTGCCGGAGTCGGCGGAGGTGACGAAGAACACGAAGCTGATGAACACCGTCACGGCGATGACGGTTTTGCTCCACGGGTAGGTTTCCAGCAACAGATAAATGCTCATCGACGGGTTGTCGATGGCCGACATGCCAAGTGCGCTCATGCCGTGGTTGAGCACTTGATCAAGGGCGCTGTTGCCGAAAATCGACATCCACGCCAGGGTGAAACCGAGCGGGATCAGCAGCACACCGAAGACGAACTCACGGATGGTGCGGCCACGGGAAATCCGGGCGATGAACAGGCCCACGAACGGCGACCATGCGATCCACCAGGCCCAGTAAAACACGGTCCAGCCACCGAGCCAGTCGCTCGGTTTGTCGTAGGCATAGAGGTCGAAACTCTTCATCGGCAAGGCACCGAGGTAGTCGCCGACGTTCTGGATCAGGGTGTTGAGCAGGTGCTGGGTGGGACCTGCGAACAACACGAACAGCAGCAGCGCACAGGCCAGCAGCATGTTGATGTCAGACATCACCCGCACGCCTTTATCCACACCGGAGACGGCAACGATGATCGCCGCGCCCATCATCAGCGTGATCAGGCCGACCTGAATCCACTGGGTATGAGCGATGCCAAACAGGTAGTCGAGGCCCGAGTTGAGGTGCAACACGCCGAAGCCCATGTCAGCGCCAAGACCAAACACCGTGGCGATGATGCCGAAGCCATCCACTGCATAACCGATGGGGCCGTTGATGCGTTTGCCGATCAGTGGATACAGCGCCGAACGCAGGGCCAGTGGCAGGTTATGCCGATACGCGAAGTACGCCAGCGCCATGCCGACAAAGGCAAAAACGCCCCAGCCGTGCAGGCCCCAGTGCAGAAACAGAACCTGCATCGCCTGACGCGCAGCCTCCGCTGTACCGGCCTCGCCTTGCGGCGGCTGGAGCATGTGGGTCAGCGGTTCGGACACGCAGAAGAAGAACAGCGTGATGCTGATCCCGGCGGCGAAGAGCATGCCGGCCCAGGACAGGTAACTGAATTCGGGCTCGTCGTGGTCGGCACCGAGTTTTATCTTGCCGTAGCCGGATAACGCGGTGACCACCACGAAGACCAGATACAGCGTCATCGCGAGCATGTAGTACCAGCCGACCGTGTTGGCCGCCCAGTTTTGCGCTTCCAGCAGCCAGGCACCGGCCTGTTCGGGCATGGCGATGACCACGAGACCAAACAGCAGAATGACCGTCGCGGCGAAGTAGAACACCGGCGGATTCATGCGCACCAGACCGCTGGCGGGGGTAGACGATGCACTCATGAAGCATGCACCTCGAGGGGTTGAAACGTGGCTGAAATGATCGGACTCAGCAAAGGCAAGCCTCCTGTTGTGAGCGGGCAGCGAACCACCGGTTTAACTTGAATGAACGTTCAAGTTAAACATGGATAGGGCGCTAAGGACTAATCGCACGGCTAAGCGGTAGCTTTCCTACGCTAGCTCAAGGAGGGGTATGACGTGGGTTTGGGGCGATTCGTTCACTGGAGAATTGGCGGAAGGCCATTATCTTGATACAACCTTAAAACATTCGCGAGCAGGCTCGCTCCCACTTTGGAATGCGTTCCACTGTGGGAGCGAGCCTGCTCGCGAAGAGGCCTGATGCAGCAACGCAGATTCAGAAACCTACTTCTGCGTCCCGTCATCATGCTGCAGATTGGCCTGAGTCAAATTGCACCCTGCCGGCACACTGCGGGTCAGCCACACGTTGCCACCAATGGTCGAGCCCTTGCCAATCGTGATCCGCCCAAGAATCGTCGCCCCGGCGTAAATGACCACATCATCCTCGACAATCGGATGGCGTGGATGGCCCTTCTGCAACTGCCCGTCTTCATCGGCCGGGAAGCGCTTGGCGCCCAATGTCACCGCCTGATAAATCCGCACGCGCTCACCAATGATCGCCGTCTCGCCGATCACCACACCCGTGCCGTGATCGATAAAGAAACTGCGGCCGATCTGCGCACCCGGGTGGATATCAATACCAGTGGCCGAGTGCGCAATCTCCGCGCTGATCCGCGCCAGCAACGGCAGCCCCGCGCGATACAAATGGTGGGCCAGACGATGGTGAATCACCGCCAGAATCCCCGGGTAGCACAGCAGCACTTCATCGACACTGCGCGCCGCCGGATCGCCGTGATAGGCCGCCAGCACATCGGTGTCGAGCAACGTGCGCAACCCCGGCAATGCCAGGGCGAAATCCTGAACGATCTGGATCGCCCGGGCTTCGACTTCGGTGTCCGCCTGAGCACTGTGCCGGGCGACATAACGCAATTCCAGGCGTGTCTGCGCCAGCAATGCATTCAACGCCACGTCGAGGGTGTGGCCGACGTAAAAATCTTCACTTTCTTCACGCAGATCGACCGGCCCCAAACGCATCGGGAACAGCGCGCCACACAACGCCTCGAGAATTTCCGCCATCGCCGCCCGCGACGGCAACTCGCGACCGCCCTGCTCGCCGGACGCCCGGCCGTTCTGTGCACGCCACTGATCCCGCGCGCTGCGCAGTTGGCTGACGATGGTCTGCAATTGCCAATGGCTGGAACGCTCGCTCACGGTAAAGACTCCTCTCGGGCGGCCGGACTGTCTGGCCGCGTCAACGGCGACCACTTTACGACATGCTCGCGAGGGCGAATTAAGAACCGATAGTGCTGGACTCAGTCCATTTGGCTATAAGCGATCCACGGTTGCCCATGCAAAATCGACTGCCTATAGTCCTTTCATCTTTCTCCGCCAGTACGGACTCATGATCAAACAACAGCTTGACCGCTTTAGCCGCCTCGACCTGCTCGGCCACCCTACCCCACTGGAAAAACTCGAGCGCCTGTCCACCTGGCTCGGCCGCGACGTGTACATCAAACGCGACGACCTGACGCCACTGGCCATGGGCGGCAACAAGCTGCGCAAACTCGAATACCTCGCCGCCGACGCGCTGGCGCAAGGTGCCGACACCCTGATCACTGCCGGTGCGCTGCAATCGAACCACGTGCGCCAGACCGCCGCACTGGCCGCCAAACTCGGTCTCGGCTGTGTGGCGCTGCTGGAAAATCCGCTGGGCACCGATGACAGCAATTACACCGGCAACGGTAATCGGCTACTGCTGGACCTGTTCGACACCAAAGTCGAGTTGGTCGAAAACCTCGACAACCCCGACGAACAACTGGCCGCACTCGCCGCGCGTTTGCGCAGCAACGGCAAGAAGCCGTATCTGGTGCCGATCGGTGGCTCCAACGCCCTCGGTGCTTTGGGTTATGTGCGCGCAGGCCTGGAACTGGCCGAGCAGATCAAGGACACCGGCCTGGAATTCGCCGCTGTCGTATTGGCCTCCGGCAGCGCCGGGACTCACAGTGGACTGGCGCTGGCCCTGGCCGAAGCCCTGCCGCAATTGCCGGTGATCGGCGTGACCGTGTCGCGCAGCGAAGAAGACCAGCGCCCGAAGGTGCAGGGTCTGGCGGAACGCACGGCGGACCTGCTCGGTATAGCGTTACCGGCAAGCTTCAAGGTCCAATTGTGGGACGAATACTTCGGCCCGCGTTACGGCGAACCGAATGCCGGGACATTGTCGGCGGTGAAATTGCTGGCGAGTCAGGACGCGGTGTTGCTCGATCCGGTTTATACCGGCAAGGCCATGGCCGGGCTGCTCGATGGCATCGGCCGGCAGCGCTTCAATGAAGGCCCGATCATCTTCCTGCATACCGGCGGGGCGCCAGCGTTGTTTGCCTACAAGGATTTCCTGTAACAGAAGATCAAAAGATCGCAGCCTTCCGCAGCTCCAAGAGATCACCATGTAGGAGCTGCGGAGGGCTGCGATCTTTTTCCACAGACAATGCATATTCTAATAAAGAATAACATTTCATATATTAAGTATTTTCAAGTCTAAAGCGGGCACCTTATAGTCTCGCCGCAGGCGAATTTGGCGGGAGACGCTTAAGCTGCTTTAAGGCAGGATAGCGCTGTCGTCCAACTCCCGTATTCGCCAACTTTCCTTAAGCGTCTTCCATAAGAAAACACAGGGGCTTGTCATGAATTTTTCCGCACTACGTCGCAATCTGCTGGTCGGTTCGCTGGGCCTGGCGCTGAGCGCCGGTCTGATTGGCCAGGCAGTGGCCGGTGAGCAGCTGCAACAGATCAAGGACAAAGGCGTTATCAACGTCGGCCTGGAAGGCACTTATCCACCGTTCAGCTTCGTCGATGCCGACGGCAAGCTGTCCGGTTTCGAAGTCGAATTCTCCGAAGCCCTGGCCAAAGAACTGGGCGTGAAGGTCAAGCTGCAGACGACCAAATGGGACGGCATCCTCGCGGCGCTGGAATCCAAGCGTCTGGACGCAGTGATCAACCAGGTGACCATTTCCGAAGAACGCAAGAAGAAGTATGACTTCTCCGAGCCGTACACCGTTTCCGGGATTCAGGCGCTGGTGCTGACCAAGAAAGCCGCCGACCTGAACATCAAATCCGCTGCCGATCTGGGAGGCAAGAAAGTCGGCGTGGGCCTGGGCACCAACTACGAGCAGTGGGTCAAAGCCAACGTGCCGACCGCTGACGTGCGCACCTATGAAGATGATCCGACCAAGTTCCAGGACCTGCGTGTAGGCCGCATCGATGCCATCCTGATCGACCGTCTGGCCGCGCTGGAATATGCCAGGAAAGCCAAGGACACCACAGCCGCCGGCGAAGCGTTCTCCCGTCAAGAGGCCGGCGTTACCTTGCGCAAAGGCGAGCCTGAACTGTTGGCTGCCGTAAACAAGGCCATCGACAAGCTGCGTGCCGACGGCACGCTGGCCAAGCTTTCGGAAAAATACTTCAGCGCTGACGTCACTAAATAATGGAAGCAACATTCCAAATTGTACGGGAGGCCATGCCCTTTTTGCTCAAGGGCATGTACTTCACCGTCATCCTCAGCCTGGGTGGCATGTTCTTCGGCTTCCTGCTCGGCTTCAGTCTGGCGTTGATGCGCCTGTCGCGCTTCAAGATGTTGAGCTTGATTGCCCGCATCTACGTGTCGTTCTTTCGCGGCACGCCGTTGCTGGTACAACTGTTCGTCATCTATTACGGCTTGCCTCAGGTGGGCCTTGAGCTCGATCCGATACCCGCAGCCCTGATCGGCCTTTCGCTGAACATGGCTGCTTATATCTGTGAAATCCTGCGCTCTTCGATCAGTTCGATTGAACGCGGTCAGTGGGAAGCCGCTGCGAGCATCGGCATGACCCGCGCGCAGACTCTGCGTCGGGCCATCCTGCCGCAAGCGATGCGCACAGCGTTGCCGGCGCTGGGCAACAGCTTCATTTCACTGGTCAAGGACACCGCACAGGCCGCCACCATCCAAGTACCCGAGTTGCTACGTCAGGCGCAGTTGATCAGCGCCCGCAACTTCGAAATTTTTACCATGTATCTGTCCGCCGCGCTGCTTTACTGGATTCTGGCCACGGTGCTTTCGCACTTCCAGAACAAGTTGGAAGAGCGGGTCAATCGGCACGACCAGGAGTCCTGACCCCATGATCGTCGTGGAAAAACTGACCAAGCAATTCAAGGGTCAGGTCGTGCTCAACGGCATCGACCTCGAGGTGAAGGAAGGCGAAGTTGTCGCAATCATCGGCCCCAGTGGCTCGGGGAAAACGACGTTCCTGCGCTGCCTGAACTTCCTTGAGGAGCCCACCAGCGGCCGGATCAAGGTCGGCGATATCGAAATCGATACCCGTCGCCCGCTGAACCAGCAGCAAAGCCTGGTGCGCAACCTGCGCCAGCACGTGGGTTTCGTGTTCCAGAACTTCAACCTGTTCCCCCATCGCACCGCCCTGGAAAACGTCATCGAAGGCCCCATCGTGGTCAAGAAGATGCCGCGCGAGCAAGCCATTGCCCTGGGCATGAAGCTGCTGGCCAAGGTCGGTCTCGCCGGTAAAGAGGACGCCTATCCGCGTCGACTGTCCGGTGGTCAGCAACAGCGCGTGGCGATTGCCCGGGCGCTGGCGATGGAGCCGGAAGTGATCCTGTTCGACGAGCCGACCTCGGCCCTCGATCCGGAACTGGTGGGCGAAGTGCTGGCGACCATCCGCGGTCTTGCCGAAGAGAAACGCACCATGGTCATCGTTACCCACGAAATGGGCTTTGCCCGCGACGTGGCCAACCGTGTGGTGTTTTTCGACAAGGGCGTGATCGTTGAGCAAGGCGAAGCCAAGGCGCTGTTTGCCAACCCGAAAGAAGAACGCACTAAACAGTTTCTCAACAAGTTCCTGAATCACGCCTGAGAAACTTCTCCGCACCAATCCAAACTTCCACGGATGGAAGTTACTCTGTTCCACCCCCTCCCAAATATATACAAATAAAACATAACCGATGCGCTACACATATATGTTCTGCAACAGATAAAAACAGCCTGAAACTCGCAGCAACTTAAAAAACCGACCCAAACAGCTTGCGTAGAAATCGATAAAATACCTTGAGCCCTGTGGCTTTATTCCCCTTACCACCTAGGCATAAGGCCTCGGCAGCGTAGGAAACTTCTGATTAACCCGTAATTCAATCATTAACTAACACCGACTATTGACACCCCTTCCTGCACACTCTTATCTAGTCGCCAACCGGCGTCACTTAGTTCAATCAATGCGCATTCAACTTGAACAAAAGTTCAAAGCTTTATTGCCAGTTGATGCACGCCTTTTGTTCTTCCAGAAACGGACTTCGCTGCAAGGCTTCAAGGAGAGAAATCGATGACCCGCACTTCGCATACCCCCGAACTGGCAGCGCCAACCCTGGCGCCAGCACAAAAAAACGGCATCAACCTGGCCGCAGCCGCCCACCTGATGGTCGACGTGCCGCCCTACCCCGCTATGGATTGCGGCGACCTGATCGAGCTGTTCTGGGACAAATGCTATGTCGCCTCAAAGGTGTTGACCGCCGAAGACGTCGGCGCGTCGGTGAGCCTGCGAGTGCCGGAGAGCTTCATGGCCAACGGCACCGCGCGCATCCACTATCGGGTGAGGCAGGTCGGCCAGGGCCCGGTGTTGTCGATATCGACCCGCGTGCAGGTCAAACTCGACTGCCCCGGCGGGCAACCCTCGGCCGTGTGCGGTGACGAGAACCAGCAACTGGTGCCCGTGACGATTCCTGACACCATTCGCCGCCAGGGCGTGAATCCCAATCAGATCAAACGCGGTGTACCACTGACCATCGAGCCCTACCCGAACATGGCCGAGGACGACGCTATCACCCTGCGTTGGGGTGATGTACGCATGGATCTGGCGCCGATCACGGCGGCGGATGTCGGGCTGCCGGTTCAAGTCTGGGTACCGCCAGCGGTCATCGTCGAAGCCGGTGAAGATCTACGCCTGGACGTGACCTATTGCATCCTTGACCGGGTCGGCAACAACTCGCGTTGGGCGCCACCGCGAACGCTGAAGATCGGTTGTGTGAACCCTTACCTGAAGGTGCCATTGAGGCAGGACGTCAAGGCCGCAGAACCGCGCAAAGAGTGAGCACCGCATCTGTGGCAGGAGGGCTTCTGTGGTGAGGGGATTCTTAACCAACCCGACCATCACCCCTTCTATGCATATTCCTAAAAGTTAGTTTATTTAATATTTATACACGCTTAGGGTATATGAACCGGACCACCGGACATTCTTTCGTTCGCCGCACTTTTGCGGCGTTTTTCATGAGATGTGAGGTAGGTAGTATGGTCCGGAACACAATCACCCCAGTGCAGATCGCCAGGGCATTGCGTGCAGCCAAGGAGCGGCACTGATGTCCAGTCTGGCCGATGCAAACGTCCAGTCGGATCTGGACATCGCCCCGTTGTTGTTGCCCGCGCAGGTCTTGCGCAACGACGCCCAAGCCATCAAGGCTGCCCATGAGCTGGCGCAAGTTGCTCGTGTTCAGGCCGCCAAACGCGACCGCCAGCGCAAGCTGCCATGGTCGGAAATCGAACAGTTCACCCGTAGCGGCCTGGGCAGCATTGCCATCCCGCGCGAGTACGGTGGCCCGCAGGTTTCATTCGTCACCCTGGCCGAGGTGTTCGCGATCATTTCCGCGGCCGATCCGGCGTTGGGGCAGATCCCGCAGAACCAGTTCGGCATCATCAATCTGGTGCTCGGCAGCGCCACGCAAGAACAGAAAAAACAACTGTTCCAGAGCGTGCTGGAAGGCTGGCGCATCGGCAATGCCGGCCCTGAGCGCGGCACCATAAACACCCTGGAACTGAAAGCGCGGATCACCGCCGACGGCGATGACTACGTGATCAACGGCCAGAAGTTCTACTCCACCGGTGCGCTCTTCGCGCATTGGGTCGCGGTCAAAGCGCTCAACGATGACGGCAAGCAAGTGCTGGCGTTCGTCCGTCGCGGCTCGCCGGGGCTGCGCATCGTTGATGACTGGTCAGGCTTTGGACAGCGCACTACCGCCAGCGGCACGATTTTGTTGAACAACGTGCGCGTCGAAGCGGGTCTGGTGGTCGATAACTGGAAGATCAACGAAACCCCAAATACCCAAGGTGCGGTGTCGCAACTGATCCAGGCTGCCATCGACGCCGGTATCGCCCGTGGCGCCATCGACGACGCCATCGAATTCGTCAAAACCCGCGCGCGGCCTTGGATCGACGCCAAGGTTGAACGCGCCAGCGATGACCTCTACGTGATCGCCGACATCGGCAAACTGAAAATCGAACTGCACGCCGCCGAAGCGCTGCTGCGCAAGGCCGGGCAAGTGCTCGATCAGGTGCACGCCGCGCCGCTCACCGCCGACTCTGCCGCCCGCGCTTCGATTGCCGTGGCCGAAGCCAAAGTGCTGACCACCGAGATCTCGCTGCTGGCCAGTGAAAAGCTTTTCGAACTGGCCGGCAGCCGCGCGACCCTCGCCGAATTCAACCTCGACCGCCACTGGCGCAACGCCCGGGTGCACACCCTGCACGACCCGGTGCGCTGGAAGTATCACGCGGTCGGCGCCTATCGCCTCAACGGCACTTTGCCGGCTCGCCATTCCTGGATCTGACGACCGCACACTTTCTCAAGAGCCTTGGAGAAACCTATGACTTTTTCCCATCCCGTCGCGGTCATCACCAGCGATGAGCAAGCCCTGATCGTCGCCAGCGACCTGGCCGAAGATTTCAAACGCGACAGCGCCCTGCGCGACCGTGAACGTCGCCTGCCGCTGCCAGAACTCGACGTGTTTTCCCGCTCGGGCCTGTGGGGCATCAGCGTACCCAAGGAGTACGGTGGCGCCGGCGTGTCCAACGTGACCCTGGCCAAAGTCATCGCCCTGATCGCTCAGGCCGACGGCTCTCTCGGGCAGATTCCGCAGAACCATTTCTATGCGCTGGAAGTGCTGCGGGTGAACGGCAGCCATGAGCAGAAACGACGGTTGTACGCCGAGGTTCTGGCCGGTCAGCGTTTCGGCAATGCGCTGGCGGAACTCGGCACCAAAACCGCCCACGACCGTGTCACCAGCCTCAAGCGTGAAGGCGATGGCTATCGCATCAATGGCCGCAAGTTTTATGCGACCGGCGCGATTTACGCGCAGCGCATTCCAACGTCAGTCGTCGATGAAAACGGCGTGCAGCAACTGGCCTTCGTCCCTCGCGACAGCAAAGGCTTGAGCGTGATCGACGACTGGAGCGGCTTTGGCCAGCGCACCACCGGCAGCGGTTCGGTGGTGTTCGAAGACGTGTACGTCGCCGCCGAAGACGTGATCCCGTTCCAGAGCGCCTTCGAACGCCCGACCACCGTCGGCCCGCTCGCGCAGATCCTTCACGCCGCCATCGACACCGGCATCGCTCGCGCCGCTTACGAAGATGCCTTGCACTTCGTCCGTAGCAAAACCCGGCCATGGATCGATTCCGGCAACGACAAAGCCACCGAAGATCCACTGACACTGAAAAGCTTCGGCCACCTGAGCATCCGCCTGCACGCCACCGAGGCGCTGCTCGAACGCTCCGGTGAGTTCCTCGACAAGGCTCAGGCCGAGACCAACGCCGAAACGGTCGCTGCCGCCTCGATTGCCGTCGCCGAAGCACGGGCGATCAGCACGGAAATCTCCCTTGCTGCTGGTAGCACCTTGTTCGAACTGGCCGGCAGCCAGGCCACCCTGATCGAGCACGGCCTCGACCGCCACTGGCGCAACGCTCGCGTGCACACCCTGCACGACCCGGTGCGCTGGAAATATCACGCGGTGGGCAATTACTACCTCAACGATGAAAACCCGCCACTGCGGGGGACCATCTGATGACGGCAGCGAAAAAGAAGATCCTGCTCAATGCGTTCAACATGAACTGCATCGGCCACATCAACCATGGTCTGTGGACGCATCCTCGCGATACCTCAACGCGCTACAACTCCATTGAATACTGGACCGAACTGGCGCAGTTGCTGGAGCGCGGGTTGTTCGACGGCTTGTTCATCGCCGACATCGTCGGTGTCTACGACGTCTACCAGAACTCGGTGGACGTCACCCTGAAAGAGTCGATCCAGTTGCCGGTCAACGATCCGCTGCTGCTGGTTTCAGCGATGGCTGCGGTCACCAAAAACCTCGGCTTTGGCCTGACCGCCAACCTCACTTACGAGCCGCCGTATCTGTTCGCCCGGCGCATGTCGACCCTCGATCATTTGAGCCGTGGTCGTGTCGGCTGGAACATCGTTACCGGTTATCTGGACAGCGCCGCCAAGGCCATGGGCCTCAGCGAACAAGTTGAACATGACCGTCGTTACGATCAGGCCGATGAATACCTGGAAGTGCTCTACAAACTCTGGGAAGGCAGTTGGGAAAACGGTGCAGTGCTCAATGACCGCGAGCAGCGGGTTTATGCCCAACCGGAAAAAGTCCACAAGGTTGAGCACAAGGGCGAGTTCTATCAGGTCGAGGGTTACCACCTCTGCGAGCCGTCGCCGCAGCGCACGCCTGTGCTGTTTCAGGCCGGCAGCTCTGATCGCGGCTTGCTGTTCGCCGGACGCCACGCCGAGTGCGTGTTCATCAGCGGCCAGAACAAACCGTCGACCAAGGTGCAAGTGGACAAGGTGCGCGCCAGCGCCGTCGAGGCCGGGCGCAATCCCGAGGACATCAAGCTGTTCATGGGCCTCAACGTGATCGTTGGCGCGACCGAGCAAGCGGCGTGGGCCAAGCATGCCGAGTACCTGAGCTACGCCAGCGCCGAGGCCGGCGTGGCGCATTTTTCCGCATCCACCGGCATCGACTTTTCTCAGTACGAGATCGACGAACCGATCCAGTACGTGAAGAGCAACGCCATTCAGTCTGCGACTAACAACCTGCAGAACAACGACTGGACCCGGCGCAAATTGCTCGACCAGCACGCCCTCGGTGGCCGCTACATCACCGTGGTCGGTTCGCCAGAGCAAGTAGCGGATGAACTGGAATCGTGGATCGCCGAAACCGGGCTGGACGGCTTCAACCTGACCCGCATCGTCACCCCGGAAAGCTATGTGGATTTCATTGAGCTGGTGATTCCGGAGTTGCAGCGGCGTGGGTCGTACAAGACCGCGTATGACAGCGGCAGCTTGCGCGAAAAGCTGTTTCACGGCGCGGCGCAGTTGCCCGAGCAACACACTGGATCTTCGTACCGCCGCTAAAAACTTCGCGAGCAGGCTCGCTCCCACATTTGGAATGCATTTCCCTGTGGGAGCGGGCTTGCTCGCGAAGAGGCCCGACCGGACACCACCTATTTATGCACTGACTGGAAAAACCACCATGACCAAGAAACGCCTGCCCCACCCAGTCAAAGCACTGGCCCTGGCCCTCGGCCTGTTCAGCTCGGCAGTCTTCGCCGCCGACGCCCCGTTGAAAATCGGCACCACTGCGGCCTTCGCCATTCCGCTGGAAGCGGCCGTGGAAGAAGCCTCCAAACAAGGCCTGCAAGTCGAACTGGTGGAGTTCACCGACTGGATCGCGCCCAACGTCAGCCTCGCTGCCGGCGACATCGACGTGAACTACTTCCAGCACATCCCGTTCCTGGAAAACGCCAAAGCCGCTGCCGGTTTTGATCTGGTGCCCTTCGCCCCGGGGATCATCAACAACGTCGGCCTCTACTCGAAGAAATACAAAAGCTTCGACGAGCTGCCTGAAGGCGCCAGCGTCGCCATCGCCAACGACCCGATCAACAGCGGTCGCGGTCTGCAACTGCTGGCCAAGGCCGGTCTGATCACGCTGAAACCGGGCGTCGGCTACAAAGCCACCGAAGACGATATCGTCGCCAACCCGAAGAAGATCAAGATCCTCCAGGTCGAAGCCGTGCAACTGGTGCGCGCCTATGATGATGCCGATCTGGTGCAGGGCTACCCGGCCTACATTCGACTGGCCAAGACCTTCGATGCCGGCTCAGCGTTGCTGTTCGACGGCCTCGACCACAAAGAATACGTAATCCAGTTCGTGATCCAGCCGAAGAGCAAAACCGATCCGCGCCTGATCAAGTTCGTCGACATCTACCAGCATTCGCCAGCCGTTCGCGCCGCTCTCGACAAGGCCCACGGCAAGCTGTACCAGGCCGGTTGGGAAAGCTGAATGAACGCTGCCATCCAGCGGCGACCGGAAACTGCGGAGCCACATAACGCTGAGCGTACAGAACTGCATCCCGAGCTGAACCGCGCCCACGTGCGCTTCATCGGCCTGGGTAAAACCTACGAAGGCCGACAAGGCCCGGTCGCTGCCCTGCAAGGCATCGATTTGGCGATCCAGCGCGGCGAAGTGTTCGGCATCATCGGCCGTAGCGGCGCCGGCAAGTCGTCGCTGATCCGCACGATCAATCGCCTGGAGCAACCCACGTCGGGGCGAGTGCTGATCGATCAAGTGGACATCGGCGAATTCGACGAAGACCGCTTGGTCGCCCTGCGCCGACGGATCGGCATGATCTTCCAGCACTTCAATCTGATGTCGGCGAAAACCGTCTGGCAAAACGTCGAACTGCCGCTGAAAGTGGCCGGTGTGCCAAAAGAACAACGCGAGAAAAAGGTGCGTGAACTGCTCGAACTGGTCGGCCTGCAAGCCAAGCACAAGGCCTATCCGGCGCAGCTTTCCGGCGGGCAGAAACAGCGTGTCGGCATCGCCCGGTCGCTGGTGCATGACCCGGACATTCTGCTGTGCGATGAGGCCACTTCGGCCCTCGACCCGGAGACCACCCAGTCGATCCTCGGCCTGCTGCGCGAGATCAACAAGCGCCTGGGCCTGACCATCGTCCTGATTACTCACGAGATGGCGGTGATCCGCGAAATCTGCGACCGCGTGGTGGTGCTGGAACACGGGCGCATCGTCGAGCAAGGCCCGGTGTGGGAAGTGTTCGGCAACCCTCAACACGAGGTCAGCCAGACGTTGCTCGCGCCGTTGCAACACGCCTTGCCGGAGGAACTGCAGCGCCGCCTGCACGCGCAACCGCCCTCCTCCGATGCCGCAGTGGTGCTGCGTTTGCAATTCACCGGCAATGCCCGTGATGAGCCGGATCTGGCGGCGTCGTTTGCAGCCCTCGGCGGGCGGGTGAAATTGCTCCAGGGCGGCGTCGAGCGAATTCAGGGGCATGCCCTCGGGCAACTGCTGTTGGCCGTGAGCGGTTCGTCGTTGGCGGCCGAGCAATTGCGTGAACGCGCCGGGCAGTGGGCGCAACGGGTGGAGGTATTGGGTTATGTGGTTTGATCGCTTGCTGCAAGGTTTCATCGACACGTTTTTGATGGTCGGCGTCTCGTCGCTGATCGCGTTGCTGGTGGGCATTCCCATGGCAGTGGTTCTGGTCACCAGCGACAGGGGCGGGATCTACCAGGCACCGGTGCTGAACCGGGCGCTGGGCGCCTTCGTGAACCTGTTTCGTTCGATCCCGTTTCTGATCCTGATGGTCGCGCTGATTCCGTTCACCCGGTTGATCGTCGGCACCACCTATGGCGTGTGGGCCGCGGTGGTGCCGTTGACCATCGCGGCGACGCCGTTCTTTGCGCGGATTGCCGAAGTGAGTCTGCGTGAAGTCGACCACGGCCTGATCGAAGCCGCGCAGGCCATGGGTTGCCGGCGCTGGCACATCGTCTGGCATGTGCTTCTGCCGGAGGCGCTGCCGGGGATAGTCGGCGGTTTCACCATTACGCTGGTGACGATGATCAACTCCTCGGCCATGGCCGGGGCGATTGGTGCCGGCGGGTTGGGCGACATTGCTTATCGCTACGGCTATCAGCGGTTCGATAGCCAGATCATGCTGACGGTGATTGTGTTGCTGGTGGCATTGGTGGCGGTGATTCAGTTGGGGGGGGATCGGTTGGCGCGGGGGTTGAACAAGCGTTGAGCTCATCTGGATTCATGCCACGCCTCTGAAACCGCTTTCGCGAGCAGGCTCGCTCCCACATTTGAAATGCGTTCCCCTGTGGGAGCGAGCTTGCTCGCGAATGGCTGCGCAGCAGCCCCGAACCCGATGGCGTATATTCGGCAAATCTCCTTTGCCCGTGCAGCCCTCGACCATGAAGCAAACCTCCGCCGACCTCGAACAGATCACCGCCACCACCCTCGGCCATTACAACTCAGTGGCCGAAGACTTCCGTGAAGGCACCCGCGATCACGATGTCAGCCAGAACATCGATGCGCTGTTGCGGCACATTCAGGGCACGGCGCCATTCACGATTCTGGATTTCGGCTGCGGCCCAGGACGCGATTTGCAGACATTCACGCGCATGGGGCATGTCGCGGTCGGCCTCGACGGCTCGGAAAAATTTGCGCAGATGGCCCGCGAAGACAGCGGCTGCGAGGTCTGGTGCGAGGACTTCCTGAAACTGGATTTACCGGCCGAACGCTTCGACGGGATCTTCGCCAATGCCGTGTTGTTTCATGTACCACGGCAGGAGTTGCCACGGGTTCTGCGGCAACTGCGCGACACCCTGAAGCCCGGTGGCGTGCTGTTCAGCTCAAATCCGCGCGGGGATAACCAGGAGGGTTGGAACGGGCCGCGTTATGGCTCATACCACGACCTGCAAGCGTGGCGCGATTTGCTGACCGCTGCCGGATTTGTCGAGCTGGAGCACTACTTCCGCCCGGCGGGGCTGCCGCGAGAGCAGCAGCCTTGGTTGGCGAGTGTCTGGCGTAAACCGGTGTAGTCAGACCAGACGCCTTCGCGGGCAAGCCCGCTCCCACAGGTGTTGCGGGTGTTCACAAAATCTGTGTCCACTGAAAACCCTGTGAGAGCGGACTTGCCCGCGATGAGTGCGCAGCACTCGCTTTTAAGCCGCGTCTTTTTTCGGCTCGCGAATCTTGTACCAGGCGACATACAACGCCGGTAAAAACAGCAGCGTCAGCAACGTCGCAATGACAATCCCGCCAATCATCGCGTAAGCCATCGGCCCCCAGAACACTTCCCGGGCAATCGGGATCATGCCCATGCTGGCTGCCGCCGCCGTCAGCAGAATCGGCCGGCGTCGATGCTCGGTCGCTTCCACCACCGCGTCCCACGGGGCCAGGCCCTTCTTCTCGAACTCATCGATCTGCGTCACCAGGATTACCGAGTTACGAATGATGATGCCGATCAGCGCCAGAATCCCGAGGATCGCCACGAAGCCCATTGGCGTACCGGTCGGCACCAGCGCCAGCACCACGCCGATCAGCCCCAGCGGCGCGACACTCGCCACCAGGAACATCTTCTGCACGCTGTGCAACTGGATCATCAGGAAGGTCGCCATCAAAAACAGCATCAACGGCAGAACCTTGGCAATCGGCCCCTGGGCCTTGCCGCTTTCTTCCACCGTACCGCCGGTGGCGACTTTGTAGCCCACCGGCAGTTTGTCGGCGAAGGCATCGATGGACGGTTTGAGCAGTTTCACCAGATCGGTCGGCTGGATCTCGTCGCGCACCGACGCCTTGATGGTGATGGTCGGCAAGCGGTCGCGACGCCACACCAGCGGCTGCTCCAGTTCATAACGCACGGTGGCGAACGCCAGCAGCGGAATCGACGTGCCCCCGGGCGTGACGATTTGCAGGTTTTGCAGGGTTTCCGGGGTGCCGCGCTCGGAATCCACGGCGCGACCGACGACGTTGATCAGGTAGATATCGTCATCGACCTGAGTCAACGGCGAGCCGCTGACGATGCTGTTCATCAGGTTTGCCACGTCTTCGGACGACAACCCTAGCTGACGCGCCTTGTCCTGGGCGATGTCGATGCGCAGGACTTTGCCCGGTTCGTTCCAGTCATAAATGATCTCGCCGATGTGCGAGTTCTTGTCCAGCTCGGTGGCCAGTTCGATCGCATGCTTGCGCACCTGATCGATGTCCTTGCCACTGATCCGGTACTGGATCGGCCGGCCCACCGGCGGGCCCATTTCCAGCGCCTGCACGTAACTGCCGATGCCGACGAAGTCTTTGCGCAGCCGCTCGCGCAGGCGTTCGCTCAAGGCTTCGCGCGCCTCAAAATCCTTGCTGACAATCACCAGTTGCGCGTAGTAGGGGTTTTGCAATTGCTGATCCAGCGGCAGGTAGAAACGGATCGCCCCCTGACCGATGTAGGTACTCCAGCGCACGATGTCCGGATCACCCTTGAGGGTTTCTTCCAGCTTGTCCACGGCTTTGCGGGTTTCGTTGATCGAAGCGTTTTGCGGCAGGTTCAGGTCGACCAGAATTTCCGGGCGATCCGAGGACGGGAAGAACTGGTTTTGCACGAAGCGCATGCAGAACACCGCCAGTACAAAGAGCAGAACCGTGATGCCGATGGCCCACCAGCGGTTGCGCATCGACCACAACAAGCCGTGGTTGAACGCACGCCCGACGCGACCGGGCTCGGCCGCATGGGGTTTCACGTTGGCGCTGAGGATGTGCACGCCGATCACCGGCGCAAAGAACACCGCCACCACCCACGACACCAGCATCGCCACGGCGATGACCGCAAACAGCGTGAACGTGTACTCACCCGCCGAGCTGGCGTTGAGGCCGATGGGCACAAAACCGGCCACCGTCACCAGCGTACCGGTGAGCATCGGGAACGCCGTCGAGGTGTAGGCGAAGGTCGCCGCCTGCTCCCGGGTCTCGCCCATTTCCAGGCGTGTGACCATCATCTCCACGGTGATCATCGCGTCGTCGACCAACAGGCCGAGAGCGATAATCAATGCGCCAAGGGAGATCCGCTGCATGGTGATGCCGCTGTATTCCATGAACACAAACACCATCGCCAGCACCAGCGGAATCGAGCACGCCACCACCAGCCCGGCGCGTACACCGAGGCTGATGAAGCTCACCACCAAGACGATGATCACCGCTTCGAACAAAGCGCTGGTAAAGCCGCCGACGGCTTCTTCCACCACCACGGCCTGATCGGACACGGTGTGCACACCGACGCCCACCGGCAGGTCGGCGGTGAGTTGATCGATGCGCGCGTGCAGGGCCTTACCGAACTCCTGAACGTTGCCGCCGTTCTGCATGGCAATCGCCAGACCGATTGCCGGTTTGCCGTCGAAGCGGAACTCCGGAGTCGCCGGGTCGACGTAACCACGGCTGATGTCGGCGATGTCGGCCAGACGATAGAAGCGATCATTGAGCTTGAGATTGACCTCGGCCAGATCCTTCTCCGAGGCGAACTGTCCGGAAGTGCGCACGGAAATGCGCTCCGGCCCGGCCTCGATCACCCCTGCCGGCGTCACCGCGTTCTGCGATTGCAGGCTCTGCACCACCTGGCGCTGATCGATGCCCAGCGCCGCCAGTTTGCGCGTGGAGAAGTTCAGGTAAATCACTTCGTCCTGCTGGCCGACCATCTCGATCTTGCCCAGCCCCGGCACATTGCGAATCTCGGCGCGGGCCTGTTCCACGTAGTCGCGCAACTGACGCATGCTCAGGCCATCGGCGGTAAATGCGTACACCGAGCCGTAGACGTCACCGAATTCATCATTGAACCCCGGCCCTTGAATGCCCTGGGGAAACTGCCCGCGGATGTCGTCGATCTTCTTGCGCACCTGGTACCAGATCTGCGGGATGTCCTTGGCGCTGGTGGTGTCGCGCAGGTACACATACACTGTCGATTCGCCGGGGCGCGTGTAGCTTTTCACGTAGTCGAGCGAATCCAGTTCTTCGAGTTTTTTCTCGATGCGGTCGGTAACCTGCTTGAGCGTCTCTTCTTGGGTCGCACCCGGCCATTTGGTCTGGATCACCATGGTTTTGATGGTGAACGACGGGTCTTCTTCGCGACCCAGATTGAAGTACGAAAACACCCCCATCAGCAGTGCAACGAACATCAGGTACCAGACGAACGACTGATGCTTGAGGGCCCATTCGGAGAGGTTGAAAGAGCCTTTCATTGACTGTCCTCGTCAAGTTTCACGGATTGTCCGGGTTTGAGGCTGTTGACGCCGGCACTGACCACCTGCTCACCATTCTTCACACCGCCGGCCAGCACCACGCTGTTGTCGGTGCGGCTGATCACGCTGACATCGCGCGGGTTGACAGTTTTGCTTTGGGTGTCGACCACCCAGATCCGCGTTTTGCCGTCGACCTCTTGCAGCGCTGTCGCGGGCAATTCGATGCGTGGCTTGATCGCCGAACTGAGGGTAACGCTGATCGCTGTGCCGAGACGAAATCCGGGCGGTGTATCCGCCAGCGTCAAACGAGCGCGACGGGTGCGCGTAGCGCTTTGCGCCTGCGGTTCGATTTCGCGGATGGTTGCCGTGGTGTTGATGCTTGGGTCGAGTTGCCCGGCCACCAGGAACACCACATCGCTCGGGATCTGATCAACCAGGGTGTCCGGCAGATCGATCACCGCTTCCTTGATGTCCGGTTGCGCCAGGGTCACCACTTGCTGGCCGGCGGTGACCACTTGCCCGGCTTCGGCGTTCCACGCGGTGACCACGGCTTTGTGGTCGGAGCGCAGTTCGGTGTAGCCGAGTTGATCCTTGCTCTGATTGACCGCCGCCTGCGCCTGCTCCAGCGAAGCCTGAGTGGTTTTCAAATCCGTAGTGGCGATGTCCAGTTGCGCTTGCGCACCGACCCCGCGATCAAACAGCGCTTGCTGACGCCGAGCATTGGCCTGAGCGTTGATCAGTTGCGCCCGGATCTTGGCCAGATCGCCTTGGGCTGAGCGCAACTGGTTCTGCTGGTCGGACGGATCGAGGGTGGCGAGCAGCGTGCCCTTGTCGACTTCGGCACCGACATCGACGTTGCGGCTGGCGATGCGCCCGCCGACACGAAAACCGGTGTTGCTCTCATAGCGCGCCTGAATGCTGCCGGCGAAACGCCCAAGGGTTTCCTCGTTCAGTGCCTGAACCTTGATCGACAGCACCGGCCGCACCGGCTCCGGCGGAGGCTCGCTTTTCGAGCAGGCAGCCAACAGCATTGCCATGGACAACAGCCCCAAGTGCTTCATGGCTGGGCTCCCGGTTGCAGATCTTTATAGGTGTTTTCGGCGATCTCGACTTTCATGCCCGGGTGCAATAACTGCCCGCCGGCGACGATGACTTTCTCACCGCCCTTGAGGCCTTCGCTGATGATGACCTTGCCGGTCAGATAACGACCGACCGTGACCGTGTGCAATTGCGCTTCACCTTTGTCGTCGACCATCCAGACTGCCGGATCGCTGACGTTTTTGGTCAGCGCCGACCACGGCAGCTCGACCGCCGATTTGCCGCTGCCTTTGGCCGTGGCGCTGACCACCGAACCGAGCTGCATGCCCGGCGGCAGTTTGTCGAGGGTGACTTTGACTTGCACGGTGCCGGACTGCGCGGACACCGCCGGGGTGATTTCGCGCACGGTGCCGGTGGTTTTGATGTTGGGGTTGTCGAGCAGGCTGACCACAATCGAGCGATCCGACGGCCGCTCGGCGAGCAGCGACTCGTAGACGTTGAACACCGCGTCGCGATCGCCGTCACGGGCCAGTTTGAACATCGGCGCCGTGGCCTGCACCACCTGGCCGACCTCGGCCTGACGCTCGGTGATGATTCCGGGGGCATCGGCAATCAGCGAGGTGTAACTGAGCTGATCCTTGGCGTTGGCCAGTTGCGCCTGCGCGGCGCTCAATGCGCTTTGGCTACTGCGCAACGCCGCCTGGGCGGAATCGTATTCGCTCTGGCTGGTGTAACCTTTGGGTAACAGTTTTTGTTGGCGCACGAATGCCGCAGCGGTCTGCTTGACCCGCGCCTGTTCGGCGACAACCTGGGCTTGAGCCGAGTCGACGTTGGTCTGCAAATCCTTGGGATCGAGTTTGGCCAACACTTGTCTGGCGGTCACGCGGTCACCGACATCGACCATGCGCTGGATGATCTTGCCGCCAACGCGAAACGACAATTCCGTCTCGACGCGCGCCTGCACATCACCGGTGAGGGTCACGGCAGCCGCGTAGTCCGCGGGTTTGACCTCTTGCACGAAGACCCGTGGCAGGTACTCCTGAGGGGCCTTTTTCTCGCCGCAGGCGCTCAGCAATGTGAACAGACTCAGCATGACCGCTGTTTTCAAACCGGGACTCGCCATGCAGACTCCTTCCTGTGTACGAACGTGCAAGTGACGATACGACTGTGAGCTTAGAACAGGGTTCAACGTTCGCTCGCGCGATGATGCATTTACCCCCGTAGGAGCTGCCGCAGGCAGCTATTTTTTGCTGGTAAAGACCACGATCAAATGATCGCAGCCTGCAGCAGCGCCTACAATGCGACCGCTCCCATGCCCCGCGTGGGAGCGAGCCGGAGAAGGATTTTCATGCTCAAGACCCTCGCGGTGGCCAATTACCGCTCGATCAATAAATTGGTGATCCCGCTGGGCCGACTGAACCTGATCACCGGCCCCAACGGCAGCGGCAAGTCCAACCTCTACCGCGCGTTGCGCCTGTTGGCGGAGACGGCGCAGGGCGGTGTGGTCAATGCGCTGGCCCGTGAGGGCGGACTGGACTCGACATTCTGGGCCGGGCCGGAAACCATCAGCCGGAGGATGCGCAATGGCGAGGTGGCGATTGAACCGACAGTGCGCCAAGGCGTGAAGCGCTTGCGTCTGGGCTTTGCCGGGGAAGATTTCAGTTATTCGATTTCTCTCGGGTTGCCGGAGCCGACGCTCTCGTACTTCTCGCTTGATCCGCAAATCAAAAAGGAATGCATCTGGGCCGGGCCGCTCTATCGTCCGGCGAGCCTGCTGGTGGATCGCGACGGGCCGATGATCCGTGCTCGCGCCGAGCGTCAATGGGACGTGCTGGCGCAGCACACGCCGAACTTCGACAGTCTGTTCGATCAGGTCGGCAGCCTGCGCAGCTCGCCGGAAGTGTTCCAGATGCGCGAGTTCATCCGCCGCTGGCGCTTCTACGATCACTTTCGCAGCGACGCCGACGCTCCCGTGCGCCAGCCACAACTCGGCACGCGCACGCCGGTTTTGCATCACGATGGGCGTGATCTGGCGGCGGCGTTGCAGACCATCATTGAAATCGGTGATCCCGAGGCGTTGCAGACCGCAATCAGCGATGCGTTTCCCGGCGCGCGACTAAACATCGAGCCGCTGCCCGGTGGACGCTTTGCCATCGAGTTTTATCAGGAAGGCTTGCTGCGACCGCTGTCGGCAGCGGAGTTGTCGGATGGCACGTTGCGCTATCTGCTGCTGATCGCCGCACTCCTGACGCCACGTCCGCCGTCGCTGATGGTGCTGAACGAACCGGAAACCAGTCTGCACCCGGATCTGTTGCCGGCCTTGGCACGGTTGATCATTCGCGCCTCAGAAGAATGTCAGGTGTGGGTGGTGTCCCATGCGCGGCGGTTGATTTCAGCGCTGCAGGAAGACCCTGAGTGCAATTGCATCGTGCTGGAGAAGACGCTGGGCCAGACCGGGATTGTCGGGCAGCGGGTGCTGGATGAGCCGGCGTGGAACTGGCCGGATTGAGCGGCGCCTGAACGAGCGCTTTCGCGAGCAGGCTCGCTCCCACAGTTGATCGCATTTCAATGTGGGAGCGAGCCTGCTCGCGAAGGCAGTATCAGAGTCGCATCTGAATCAAGGGATCACCCCTGCCACTTGCCGCCTTCAACAATCACGCTCTCAGGCTTGGTGTCATCGCTCAGCTCTTTACGCACATATTGGTCGTATAGCTTGAGCAGATACTTCTCTTCACCCAGCTTGGCCAATTCGCTATTCACCCAGTCACGCAACTCGATGTTGCCCTTCTTCACCGCCGGCGCAATCGGCGCTTCAGCCCCGAGCTTTTCATCCAGCACGCGATAGCCCGGGTTCTGCTTGGCCCAACTGAACAGCACCAGATTGTCCTGCGCATAGGCGTCGCCACGGCCATTGGCCAGGGCTTGCAGCGATTCGGAGTTCTTCTCGAACTTCAGCAGTTTCCAGTCCGGGTGGTTTTGGGTCAGCCAGATATCAGCGGTGGTGCCAGTGGTGACAATAGTGGTGCGAGTTGCGAGGTCATCAAGGCTTTTCACCGAGCTGCTCTGCGGTACCAATGCCTGCACCGCTACCTTGAGGTTCGGATTGGTGAATTCCACCGCTTCCTTGCGCTCCGGGGTCACGGTCATGTTGGCGAGGATCAGGTCGACCTTGTCGCTTTGCAGGAATGGAATGCGGCTCGCTGGCTCTACGGCCACGAACTCGACCTTGTTCTCGTCGCCGAGCAGATCCTTGGCGAATTGGCGGCCGATGTCGGTATCAAAACCGACGTAACGTCCGGCCTCATCGACGAAACCGAACGGTGGCTTATCGGTGAAGACGCCAACGATCAGTTTGTCGCGGGCCTTGATCTTGTCCAGATAACCGGCCGGCGCGGCACTTTCGCTGGCGACTTTCGGCTTTGGCGATTCTTCGGTTTTGCTGCAGCCGGCGAGCAAGGCGAGGCTGAGCAGGGGCAGTAGAAAAGCGGCAGTTTTCATAGCAGTTCCAGTTCCTTTGTCGGATTCGTTTTTGGCAGTGTTGCCACGAAGGAGAACTTCTCCAGGAACTGCTGCGCGCGTGCGGTTTGCGGGTTCGTAAAGAAAATCTCGGGCGGGGTCTGTTCGAGGATGCGTCCGGCATCCATGAACACGATGCGGTCGGCCACCGCGCGGGCGAAGGCCATTTCATGGGTAACGATCAACAGGGTCATGCCTTCGCGGGCCAGCCCCTGAATCACTTGCAGCACTTCCTTGACCATCTCCGGGTCGAGGGCGGCGGTGACCTCGTCAAAGAGCATCACTCGTGGGTTCATGCACAACGAACGGACGATGGCGATGCGTTGCTGCTGGCCGCCGGAAAGCTGCCTTGGATACGCATCGCGCTTGTCCGCCAGACCGACGCGTTCGAGCAAGGCTTCGGCTTGCTGCTGCGCTTCGCGGCGTTGGCGTTTCTGTACTTTGAGCGGGCCCAGCAACAAGTTGTCGAGCACGCTCATGTGCGGGAACAGGTGATAACTCTGGAACACCATGCCGATCTGCTGACGCACTTCGCGCCAGTCGGTGGCCTTGTCCAGCAGCTCGCGGCCGACAAATTTCAGGCTGCCGCTGTGGGCCTCTTCCAGACCATTGAGGCAACGCAGCAGGGTGCTTTTGCCGCAGCCGCTGGGGCCGAGGATGACGATCACTTCGCCGCTCTGCACCTGCAGATCGATGCCGTTGAGCACCTGCTGCTCGCCGTAGAATTTGTTGAAACCGTGAAACTCGATCAATGCGCTCATGCTTGCGTCCAGCGGCGCTCCAGCACACGCGAGGCGGCCGACAGCGGGTAGCAGATGAAAAAGAAAAACAGGAACAGCGCGCCGTAAATCAACACTGATTCGTAGGTGCGCTCGATGATCTGTTGGCCGACCTTGATCACGTCGACCACGCCGATCAGCACTGCCAGCGAACTGGTTTTGATGATTCGCGTGTAGACGTTGATGGTCGGCGGCGTCATGCGTTTCAGCGCTTGCGGCAGCAGCACGTAACCGAACAGCTGCGGGGCGTTCAAGCCAATCGACAGCCCCGCCTCACGCTGCCCGCGTGGCAACGAATGCAACGCGCCGCGCGCCACTTCACCGACTTCACTGGCGCCCCACAACGACAGCACCAGCACCGCACACCAGAAGCTCGGCAGGCTCACGCCAAAGAAAATCGGCAAGCCGAAAAACAGCAGGTACAGCCAGACCAGCACCGGGATCGCCCGGAACAGCTCCAGATAGACACGCAAAATCGCGTTCAGCCAGGTCACGTTGAGCGTGCGCAACACGCCGTAGAGCACGCCGCCGATGGTGCTGATGGCGATGCTCAGGAAGGAGATCGACAGGGTTTGCCCGGCGCCTTTGGCCAGTTGCGGCAACGACACCCAAAGCAGCTCAAGACCCGAACTGGCCATGCTGGAGCCTCCTTTCCAGACGGCTGAGCAGCAGCGACAGCGGCAGGAACAACAGCACGCAAATCAGCGTCAGCACGGCGAGCATTTCGTAGGTTTTGTAGTAGAGCGCGATGTAGCTTTTGGTCGTGTAGAGGATTTCCGGCACCGCCACCGCCGAGACCACGGTGGTTTCCTTGAGCAGGAAAATGAAATTGGCGAACAGCGACGGCAGGCTGAGGATGCCCGCTTGCGGCAGGATCACGTAGCGCAGCAACTGACCGTGGGACAGACCGATGGAGCGCCCCGATTCCAGCTGCGCCTGCGGCACCGCATCGACGCCTGCGCGCAGCACTTCAGTGAGGTAGGCGCCGCCGAGAAAGGTCATGGTGATGATCGCGGCGCTGAAGCCGGAGACTTTGATCCCCAGCGCCGGCAAGGCGAAATAAACGAAGAACAACTGGATCAGCAGCGGCGTGTTGCGTGCCAGCTCGACGTAGAGGCCGACGGCGCGCTGCAAGTAAGGTGTGCGAAACACCAGAATCGTCGCATTGAGCAGCGCCACCAGCAGTGAGGTGCCGATGGCGATCAAACCGACCTGCAGCGTCACGCCTACGGCTTTTAAAAATGCCGGCAGGGTGCTGAGGATAAACGCGTAATCGAATGTCATGAAGCTTCCTGGACGTCGCTCGGTAAGCGACGGTGATGCAGTCCATGGACAGCGGGTGACTGTCCGGCAGGAAGTGACTTTATAGGTATAAAAACAAGAATTTAAATACTGTTAAAGCATATTGATATCACTCAAAAAACTATCCTGTGGGTTTGCCGGGAAGGAATAAGAAGGCTATTTTCCCTTGCGCTGTAGGAAGGATCTTTTTTTCACGAAAGCCCTCCAAGGACGAACAGCTTTTGGCCAAACTCCGCCGGCCGAACCCTCACAAGGAAGAGAAACATGGACGTAAAAGTGCCGCAGCGACTGGATCCGCAGGACATTGTGAAATTGTTGGTGGCGTTGCGCCGCGCGTTGAAAGCGCAAACGGCCTGAGCCGTTACCCTGCTCATTCCCACGCTCTGCGTGGGAATGCAGCCTGGGACGCTCCGCGTCCCACCAAGAGCCGAACGCGGAGCGTCCGATGAGGCATTCCCACGCAGAGCGTGGGAACGATCATCGGGGACACAAAAACGCCGATGACTATCACTAGCCATCGGCGTTTTCACAACTTGAAGGGGTTCACTCAAGCGTCAGATCAGAACGCCGGCAGTACCGCGCCGTTGTACTTCTTCTCGATGAACGCTTTGACTTCCGGGCTGGTCAGGGCAGCGGCCAGTTTCTTGATGGCGTCGCTGTTCTTGTTGTCCTCACGGGCAACGAGGAAGTTCACGTAAGGCGAATCAGCGCCTTCGATCACCAGCGCATCCTTGGTCGGATTCAAACCGGCTTCCAGCGCGTAGTTGGTGTTGATCATGTCCAGATCAACTTCCTTCAGAACGCGTGGTAGCAGGGCCGATTCCAGTTCCTTGAACTTGAAGTTGTGCGGGTTCTTGGCGATGTCTTTCGGCGTGGCCAGGGCGTTCTTCGGGTCTTTCAGTTCGATCAGGCCAGCCTTCTGCAGCAGGATCAGAGCGCGGCCGCTGTTGCTGCCTTCGTTCGGGATGGCGATGGTTGCGCCGTCCGGCAGTTCAGCCAGGGTCTTGTATTTGCTCGAGTAGCCACCGAACGGTTCAACGTGCACGCCTTGCACGGTCACCAGATACTTGGACTTGTCGTCCTTGTATTTGCCCTGGTTGAAGCTGTTCAGGTACGGCAGGGTCTGGAAGTAGTTGGCATCCAGACGCTTCTCGCCAACCTGTACGTTCGGCTGCACGTAGTCAGTGAACACTTTGATTTCCAGATCCACGCCTTCTTTGGCGAGGGTCGGCTTGATCAGCTCAAGAATTTCAGCGTGCGGGACCGGGGTCGCCGCGACGACCAGTTTCTCGCCGGCCTGGGCCAGGGAAGCCGTCAGAGCAGCCGCCAATGCGGTAAACAACAGAACCTTTTTCATGCAGTGTCCTTATCGAAAATCACGGTCGCTGATGGCGACGGCATCTAATACGTGTGCCAGTGAAGTGATATCGCTGGCGTGAGGCGGACAATACCGGGATTTTTTATTCCCGGACAATAACGTTTATTCAGCTTCATATTCCATTTTGTTCATGTTGGACGAGACGGTTACAACCGCTCGCTCAAACTAATCAGCAAGTCTTTCAACGCCTTACGCTCATCGACACTGCCACCGATGTTGATTTGCGTCACCAGCCGCTCGATCTGAACCTGCGGGCCAGACGCGTCGGGCAGGTTCAGGTGCTCCGGCAGAATTTCGTCGCCGGTGCTCACCAGCAAGGCAAAGTGAATGACGTTTTCCAGCTCACGGGTGTTGCCCGGCCAGCTGTGTTGCTCCAACAGATGCTGCGCCGCCTCACTGATCAGCGGCACCGGCAGGTCCAGACGCTGGCTGTAGATGCCGAGGAAATACTCGGCCAGCGACAGGATGTCGCCGATTCGCGCGCGCAGCGCCGGCAACTCCAGTTGCCCTTCGCTGAGGTAATGGTAGAGCCGCTCGTGGAATTTCCCGGCGTCCACCGCTTGCGCCAGATCGATGCTGGTCGCTGCCACCAGCCGCACATCCACCGGGCTCGGCTGAGGCGCACCGACGCGGGTGACTTCGTGGTTTTCCAGCGCCGCGAGCAATTTGATCTGGATCGGCAGCGGCAGGTCGCCGATTTCATCAAGGTATAAGGTGCCGCCATTGGCCGAACCGAACCAGCCCGCACGACTGCTGGCCGAACCGCTGTAACTGCCAGCGGCATAACCGAACAGCTCGGCATCGGCGTAGGTCGGGCTGATCGCCCCGCAATTGACTGAAACAAACAGGCCGCTGCGGTCACTGGCGCGATGGATGTGGCGGGCGAGCAACTCCTTACCGGTGCCGGTCTCACCACGGATCAATACCGAGACCGATCGTGGCGCCAGCTGCTCAAGTTCCTCACGCAACTGACGCGAGCGCGGGTCGACGAACACCAGCGCTTTGGCGCGAATGCTCAGGGGGCTTTTTTCCGCGTCGGGAAAGGTCAGCAACGGCTGACCGAAAGTTTCGAAACTCATGGCAGACTCCCGCCCAGAACCGCCGGCAGACGGGGGCATTTAACAAAATAAAAAATCAGGCGCGACGTCGGGCGTGGTGTTCCATACGGTTTTGCAGGCGATAGAGATAAGCAAAACCTTGCTCCCAACGCTGATGCCCGGACTTCACATTGATGTGTCCGGCGCCCGCAAGAATCCCCGCTTCGGCCCCCCAGTTGCGCGCCAGCTCCAGTGCGCGCGGCGCACTGACGGCGGCGTCGTTGTCGGAGCTGACAACCTGGCTCGGAAACGGCAGCAGGTCGCTCGGAATCGGTGCGAAATTGCGCAGCGCCGGCGCGCAGGCCGGGCGCTCGACATCCGCCGGCGCAACCAGCAAGGCGCCGCGTACCTGACGCAGGTATTGCAGCGGCGCAGTTGCCGCCCAATGGGCGACCGTGATGCAGCCGAGGCTGTGCGCGATGAGGATGACTGGCGTGCTGTCGGCGGCGATGGCCTCGGCCAGCGCCGCGACCCAGTCTTCACGGCGCGGGGTCAGCCAGTCGGCCTGTTCCACCCGCGCGCTGTTTGGCAGGCTGTTCTGCCAGTGGGTTTGCCAATGATCTTCTGGCGATCCTTGCCAGCCCGGCACAATCAGGTAGCGAATTGATTCGTTGCGCATGGGGGAGCTCTCCTGCGTGTCTGTTCCTGAACGAGTATAGGGATGGGATTTATATTCGTTAAGGAATAAGAAGCTATTTATTAAGACCTTAAAAGAATATGACATGTGGAACCGTGGGAGCGAGCCTGCTCGCGAATGCGTCATCAGACTCACCATCCCTTTTGACTGATATACCGCTTTCGCGAGCAGGCTCGCTCCCACAGTGGTTTGAGGGTGAGGCTTGTTTCGCGGGATAAAAAAAGGGCCGCACCCTGCCAAGGAGACGGCCCCGGAAAATCGAAAATGTTGTTACCGCGCGGTGATCACCGACAACTTGGTAATCCCCGCCCGCTCAATCGAGGCCATGGCCCGCGCCACTTCGCCATAATTCACGCCGTCATCCGCCTGCAACTGCACACGCACTTCCGGGTCCTTGGCCTTCGCCGACTTGAGGTTGAATTCCAGCAAGTCCGGCTGAATCTCGTCCTTGTTGATAAACAGTTTGCCGGCACCGTCGATGCTCACCACCAACGGGTCTTTCTGCTCCACCGGCGCGACCGCTTCGGTCTTCGGCAGGTTGATCGGTATCGCGTTGGTCAGCAGTGGCGCGGTGACGATAAACACCACCAGCAGCACCAGCATCACGTCCACCAGTGGCGTCACGTTGATCTCGCTGAGTACCTCATCACTGTCTTGCGTGGAAAAGGCCATATCAGGACGCCTCCTTCACTTTTGCCGCGTTGCCCGGCGCGGCAACCTTGTGCGCGGTCGGGTGGATCAACACGCGGAATGCACTCTTCTGCGCCAGGCTGTAGAAGTCGTGGGCGAAGTCATCCAGATCGGCGGCGGTCAGTTTCAAACGACGCAAAAAGTAGTTGTAAACCAGCACCGCCGGTACCGCGACGGCGATCCCCACACCCGTGGCAACTAGCGCTGCACCGATCGGACCGGCGACCGTTTCCAGACTCGCCGAGCCAGCCGCGCTGATTCCCTTCAACGCTTCCATGATCCCCCACACCGTGCCGAACAAACCAATGAACGGCGACGTACTGCCAATACTCGCGACCACCGCCAGACCGGTCTCCAGCGAACGTCGCTCGCGGACGATCTGCTGACGCAGTGCGCGCTCCAGACGATCCTGATGGTTGATCGCATGGCTCAAATCATTGGCCTGCGGCGCCTCGCCCACCTGAATCGCCGCATAACCGGCCTGTGCCACCCGCGCGGCGGCGCCGGGCTGGGTTTCGCTCAACTCGGCGGCGGCATCCAGGCTCGACGCCGCCCAGAAGCGTTTATGAAATTGGCGGTCCTGCGCTTTCAGGCGACCGAACTGCACAGCCTTGAGCAGAGCCAGTCCCCAAGTGGCGACGGAAAAAACCACCAGCAGCCAGATCACCGCGCTTTCGATGGATTCCAGTGGAGATGCCAGTAACGTCATGATGTGCTCCCTCGTGTAAACGTTTTGCGCGAAATAGGTTTCGGTTTAATGAATCTTGAAATCGATGGGCACGCTGACCCAGCCGTCCTGGGCGACATCACCCTGCTTGGCCGGCACAAAACTCCAACGCTTGACGGCGCTTAACGCCGCATCGTCGAGTTGTTGCCGGCCACTGCTTTTCTGAATCTGGATCTCGCCCGGTTTGCCGCTGGCCAGCACATGCACCCGCAACAACACCGTGCCTTCCCAACCGCGGCGCTGGGCCAGCGACGGATATTCCGGCGCCGGGTTCTTCAGGTACGCGGCATTGGCCGAGGCTGGCGTCACCGGAACGGGCGCCGGTGGTGGTGCAGGAGGCGCGGGCGCGGCAACCGCGGCTGCCGGTTGCGGCGGCGCCGGGGGGTGCTCGACGGCTTTTGGTGCTGGTTTGGGTGGCTGTTTAACCACCGGTTTGGGTTTAGGAATCGGTTTCGGCGGCGGCGGCTTTACCGCCAGTTCGTCTTCCACCGGCGGTGCAGGCTCGACCACCGGTGCTGGCGGTGGCGGCACAACAACCGGCGGCGCGGGCGGTGCCGGGCGCGAGAATTCGATGGTCATCGGCGGAATTTCCGGCGGCACGATCGGCAGCACTGGCGTCGGTTTCTGGCTGATCCAGTAGATCACCGCGCCATGTGCCAGCAACGCCAGCACGCCAAGCAGAATCGCTTCGCGGCGGCTCAGAATACTTTTGGGCGCACGCTGCAGACGCAGTTGCCCCAACGGCACACGATGCGGTCGGCCGAGATCGACCAATTCGCCACTCGGCGTCTGACGCCAGAGCAATTCCCCTGCGCTGGCGGCGGTCTGGACATTGCCCATTGCTTCACTCCCTGCGGTCTTTTTTACGTTCTCTGCAAATACTGCCGACCCACCGCTTGTTGAATCCCCCACGGTGAATCACTGGGTGAATCATTGGACTAGACGCTTATCTCCGAAAGTAATCTTTGACGTTATGCATAGTCGTTTATGGAATATGAGATTTGATCAATTCCGCCGAAGCCACGCGTCACAAGGGCTGCAGCGATGGCCTGAAAAACACATGCTTTCCAGGCATTGAAAGTATTCACACAGCGCATTGATTTCGCCTGTCAGGGCAGCATCACGCAGCCCCTCGAAGGATCGATCAGAAGTCATAGCGACCGGTGACGCCGAGGGTGCGCGGCGTGCCGAGCAGGCCTTCGTAACCGCCGTTGCCGCCGGTCCACAGGGTCGTGTAGTAGGTTTTGTCGAAGGCGTTTTTCAGCCACAGCGAGACGTCCCACTGGCCCTGGTTGAAGTCGCCGCGCAGGCCGGTGGAGAAATTGACCACCGCGTAGCTCGGGATCTGGCCGTAGTCGGAATCCTCGACCGTGCCCACCGCTTTGGAGCGGAACGCATAGCTGGCGGTGACGTAGGGTTCGAAGCCGTTATCCAGATTCCATTTGTATTCGCCGTTGGCGTTGCCGATCCATTTCGAGGCGCCGACCACTTGATGGCCGCTGAGGTCGCAGGACGCCGGAGCCCCCGGCGCCTGGCTGACTTCCGGCGGGCACGGGGCATCTTTGTACGAGAGGTAACTGACGTCGTTGTAGGAGCCGTTGATGTTCAGGGTCAGGCCGCGCAGCGGGATCAGCGTGCTTTCGAATTCGACACCGCGCGAGCGCACGGAACCGGCGTTGGTCAGGTATTGCACGCGGTTGTCGGCGTCGTAGGCGTTGGTCTGATAGGCGTTGACCTGGGTCCAGAACACGTTGGCGTTGAGTTGCAGACGGTGATCCCACAGCGTGCTTTTGAAACCCAATTCGGCGTTATTGGCGCGTTCGGTGCCGATCAGCAGCGAGTCAGCCCCGGCGGCGGGTGCCGAGCCCACCGCAAGGTTGACCCCGCCAGATTTCTCGCCGTGGGACACCGTCGCATAGGTGAGTACGTCACCGGTGATGCGATAGCTGAGGTTGAGCAGCCCGGACGGACTGGAGCGGTACTGGTTCAAGTCGCCGGAATCGTAGGCGCCGGCTCGCCCGCGTCGCGCCGTAGCGGCAGCACCGGCGACGGTTGCGCCACCGAGCGGGGCATTACGTGTGACCCACGCGCTTTTTTCTTCATAGGTGCCGCGCACCCCGGCGGTGAAATCCAGGCGCTCGGTGAGGTGCCAGGTGCCTTGGGCGAACAGGGCAAAACTGTCGGTCTTGATGTGGCCGTTGCCGACACTGGTGACGTTGGCCAGCGCACCGGCCGGCGTGCCGTTCCAGATATCCGCTTGCGGGCCGTAATAGGCGAAGGATTTGTTGTCCAGATTGTTGCCGAAGTAGTACGCACCGACGACGTAATCGAAGAACTCGCCCTTGGGCGAGGCCAGACGAAATTCCTGCGAATACTGTTTGTCTTCCACCGACACCCCGGCGTTGTAGCTCGCCGGCACGTTGAGACCATCATCGTTTTTCGGGGTGAAATTCCAGAAGCGATAGGAACTGATCGAGGTCAGGGTGAAGTCGCTCGGCAGCGTCCAGTTGGCCTCCACCGAGGTGCCGCCCTGATGCACGGTGACATGCTGGTCGTTGTCCAGATTGACCTTGCGGTGCGAGCCGTTGATCAATGTTGCCCCGGCCGCGTTGGCGCGCGCCTGGTAAAGATTGACGCCGTTGATGGTCGGACCGGTGTTGTACAGCACGCGGGTGCCGGCGCTGGAATCCTCTTCGTTGTAGTCGCCGATCCAGCGCAGATTGAAGTCTTCGTTGGGCTTGAACAACAGTTGCGCACGGAAGCCATCACGTGAACCGCCGTTGAGGTCATGGCCGTCGTATTCGTTCTTGATGTCGCCATCGCTGCGAGTGCGATAGGCGGAAAAACGCCCGGCCAATTGATCGTTGAGCGCCCCGGAAATGGTGCCCTTGGTCTGGAAGTAGCCGTCCTCGCCAACCGAGGTTTCGATGCTCCGTTCAGGGGTGAAGGTCGGTGCTCGGGTGCTGATGTTGATCACCCCGGCGGTGGTGTTTTTGCCGAACAGCGTGCCTTGCGGCCCACGCAGAACTTCGAGCTGCTCGATGTCCATCAAGTCGAAGACCGCCATCCCCGGGCGGCCCAGATAGACGTTGTCGATGTACAGACCGACGCTGCCCTCCAGACCATCGCTGGCCGGGTTGTTGCCCAAACCACGGATCGACACGCTGGACTGGCGCGCATGCATGTAGGCGACGTTGACGCTGGGCACCAGTTGCTGCAAATCCTGAATCCGGTAGACCCGTTGCGCCTCCAGATTCTGCCCGCTGACCACGCTCATTGGCGTGGGCACGTCCTGCGAACTTTCTTCGCGACGGCGGGTGGTGACGGTCACCGTTCCCAGCTGCGAACTGTTGGCCGCCGGCTTGCCGGCAGGGGCTGGCGCCGGGGTTTCGGTTTCAGCGGCGTAGCTGTGAGTCCAACTGGCGCTTCCCGCCAGCAGCAGGGCCAGAGGCAGGCGCTTGAGCCGTCGTGGTGTGAGGGGTGACGCAAGGTTCAACGGACTCATGGCGCGG
This sequence comes from Pseudomonas baetica, assembly GCF_002813455.1. Taxonomy (NCBI): domain Bacteria; kingdom Pseudomonadati; phylum Pseudomonadota; class Gammaproteobacteria; order Pseudomonadales; family Pseudomonadaceae; genus Pseudomonas; species Pseudomonas baetica. The sequence continues at coordinate 3,169,654 of NZ_PHHE01000001.1, forward strand.
CTCCTGGTCAAAAAACACACAGACATCTTCAGCGCTGCATATTCTTTTAAGTTATTTATTTATATTTTTACAAAGATTTACTGCATAAGAGATTGCCTTTATAAGGAGTCGACCTAATGCATATCCAATGCATTTCCCGGATATTTTTTATGTGAAAAATGCATATCGACTTGCGCCAACTTCGTCACTTCATCGCCCTGGCTGAGCAACGCAGCTTTGTCGCCGGCGCGCAGGCGGTGAACCTGTCGCAGTCGGCGTTCAGCCGCAGCATTCAGGCGCTGGAACACAGCGTCGGCTGTCAGTTGGTCGATCGCGGGCGCAAGGAATTGCCACCAACCAAACAAGGCCAGGTCCTGCTCGAACATGCGCGGCGGCTGGTCAGCGGCGCGCAGCAGATGGCCAACGAGATCAGCCAGTTCAATGGCCTCGAGGCCGGGGAATTGCGCTTCGGTTGCGGCCCGGCCCCAGCCGCTGGCTTGATTCCGCGTGCGATCGGCAGCTTCATCGGGCGTTACCCGAAAGCGCGGGTGCAGTTTCAGGTCGATGACTGGCAGAGCTTGAGCAAGCGCCTGCTGAGTGAGGAGTTCGAATTCTTTGTCGCCGACACCCGCCACTTCGAGGCGGATCCGGATTACCTGACGCATCGGCTGCGCCCGCGCAAATGGCATTTCTGCTGTCGCGCCGGGCATCCGCTGGCTACTTTTGAACGGGTCACCGCCGAACAATTGATGAGCTATCCGCTGGCGGTTAGCATCCGCCCGCCGAACCTGCGCAAGGTCATCGTCGACCTCAGCGGCCGGCCGGATTTCACGCCGAATGTGGAGTGTGAAAACAGTTCGAGTTTGCTCAGCGTGGTGCTGCGTTCGGATGCGATCGGGATTGTCGGCGCGTATTCCGATGCGTTGCATCAGGCCAAGGGTGAGCTGGTGCGTTTGAAGATCGAAGGTCTGGCCGATGATCTGGAAGAGCTGTACACCCGCTATGGGATTGTCAGTCGGGCGGGATATCGGTTGTCGCCGTTGGCTGAGGCGATGATTGAGCAGATCAAGGCGATTGATGCGGTGGATGAGGAGGTGTGTTCACTGGAGAATTTTGCCGTTTGAGCCACCGCCTTCGCGAGCAAGCCCGCTCCCACATTTGGAACGCGTACTCCTGTGGGAGCGGGCTTGCTCGCGAAGGCGTCGCCACAGGCACCGATGCATCCGCTGCATAAAACCCATTCCCCAAATGCACTTGCCGAACACCCCCACCGAAAGCGAAAACCCTCGCCTGTCTCTCTGACCGGTGAACCCCATGTCCCAGCCTGAAAAACCCGTGCGCAACGTGCTCTACATCATGTGCGACCAACTGCGCCGCGATTACCTGTCCTGCTACGGCCACCCGCATTTGCACACGCCGAACATCGATCGCCTGGCCGAAGCCGGCGTGCGTTTCAGCCGCGCCTACACCCAGGGCACCATTTGCGGCCCGTCGCGGATGTCGGCCTACACCGGGCGCTACGTCAGCAGTCATCAAGTGGCGTGGAACGCCGTGCCGCTACCGCTGGAAGAACTGACCCTCGGCGATTACCTGCGCCCCCACGGCATTCGTACCGCACTGGTCGGCAAGACCCACGCCACGGCGAATGTCGACGCATTGCAGCGACTGGCGATCACTCCCGAAAGCGCACAAGCCGAAGTGCTCAACGAAGTCGGCTTCGAACCGTACTTTCGCCACGACGGCATCTTTCCCGATGACCCGTTGTTCGACAACAAACGTGAATCCGCGCCCTACACCCATTACCTGCGCGAACAGGGTTTCGACGGGCGCAATCCCTGGCACGACTGGGCCAACGCCGCCGAAGGCGAGAACGGCGAAATCCTCAGCGGCTGGAAAATGCGTCATGCACATTTGCCAGCACGAATTCCCGAGCAACACTCAGAGACTGTCTACACTACCAATCGAGCCATCGACTTCATCACCGAGCAAGGTGAGAAATCCTGGTGTTTACACCTCTCCTACATCAAACCGCACTGGCCCTATATCGTACCAGCTCCGTACCACGCCTTGTACAGTACGAAATCGATTCTAGAAGCGGTCCGTGCGACGCCCTCCGAAGCCAGCAAACACCCCGTATACACTGCCTTTCGCCAGCATGAGGAAAGCCTCAACTTCTCCCGCGATTCAGTACGATTGACTGTAATCCCCACCTACATGGGCCTGATCAAGCAAGTGGATGATCAACTCGGGCGGCTATTCGATTTTCTGCAGAGCAATGGCCGTTGGGATGACACGCTGATCGTGTTCACCAGCGATCACGGCGACTTTCTGGGCGATCACTGGCTGGGCGAAAAGGAGTTTTTGCTGGAACAAGCGGTGGGGGTGCCGCTGATCGTGCGTGATCCTCGGGCGGCGGCGGATGTCACGCGGGGCACGGTGGATGAGCATCTGGCGGAAACCATCGACGCGTTGCCGACGTTTCTTCAGGCGTTGGGATTGCCGCAAGCCGAACATCGGCTGGAGGGCCGCTCGCTGATACCGCTTTTACATGGAGAGAATCCGGATTGGCGCCGCTATGCAATCAGCGAATACGACTACGCCTTTCAAGCGCCCGCGCGGGAGCGACTGGGCCAGCCGATCGACCGTTGCCGGATGACCATGGTGCGCAGCGAACGCTGGAAATACCTGGCGTACGACGGCTTCAGGCCGCAGCTGTTTGATCTGCTGAATGATCCGCAAGAGTTGCGTGATTTGGGTGAAGACCCGGCTTACGCGGCGGTGCGCGAGGAGCATGCGGGGTATTTGTTCGAGTGGGTGCGCGGCTTGAAGCGGCGCACGACCATCAGTCATCAGGAGATTGATTTGCGCGGACAGCGGTTTCGCTACGGTGAGCCGGAAACCGAGAAACTGGTGCAGATTGGAGTTTGGTGAAGAAAAAGCTTCGCGAGCAGGCTCGCTCCCACATTTGGAATGCAGTCCCCTGTGGGAGCGAGCCTGCTCGCGAAGAGAGCCGATCAGACGCCGCCGATGTCAGGGCCCTTGATGGTCTGACTACGCTGCCCCGAAGCCCCCACCGGCACTTCACCCTTCAACGTCACCCGACGCACCACCCGATCCTGAGTCCCGTAATCATCAATCGCGTAATGCTGCGTCGAACGGTTATCCCAGATCGCCACATCACCCGCCTTCCAGCGCCAGCGCACGGTGTTTTCCTGACGAACCACATGGCTCTGCAACAGCCCGAACAGGTGCGCCGAATCCGCTTGCGAATAACCCTTGATGCGCTTGACGAAGTGCCCCAGCAGCAAGCTCTTCTCGCCGCTGATCGGGTGTACGCGCACCACCGGGTGCTCGGTCTCGTACACGGTCGACGTGAAGACTTTGCGGTAGCGCTCAAGCTTCTCCGCCGACACGTCAGGCTTGGCGCTGGCGTAGTCGTACTCGTTGCTGTGCACGGCGATCAGTTTATCCGCCAGCTCGCGCAGCTCGCTCGGCAGTCCGTTGTAGGCGGTGGCGGTGTTGGCCCACAGCGTGTCGCCACCGAACGCCGGCGCCACGACAGAGCGCAGGATCGAGGCTTTCGGGTAGGCGTCGACGAACGTCACGTCGGTGTGCCACGAGTTGGCGCGCTGGCCTTCGGCACCGTCCAGCTCCAGCAGATAGCGGGTGCCCTCACGCGACGGCACGGTCGGGTGCGCCACCGGCTCGCCGAGCAAATGGGCGAAGGCTTCCTGGCGCTGATCGTCGAGCTGGGTTTGTTCACGGAAGAACACGACCTTGTACTCAACCAGTGCCTGTTGAATGGCTTCGACCGTGGCGGCGTCCAGATCACCGGACAACTGCACGCCACGAATCTCGGCGCCAATACGACCGGCCACCGGATGAATTTCCAGCGCGTGGACAGCGGGTTTTACAGCGAGTGCGGCATTGCTCATGGGTAGACCCTCATCGACTGCTTACGGTTGGGTGGCAGCAAAACATCGCTCTATCTATATTCCATATACATCTAATAGATAGCTACATGCTTCGTTGACGGAATAAGAGCTTGCATTTAAAACCTCAAGCAACCCTCGTCGCAAATGCCTTCGAGCTATTTTTAGGATGCCGGAAAAGCATATGGATCTTCGCCAGTTGCGCTACTTCATCGCCCTCAACGAACACCGCAGTTTTGTCCGTGCGGCGGACGCGATGGGCATCACCCAACCGGCGTTCAGCCGCAGCATTCAAGGGCTGGAGCAAGAGTTCGGTTGCGTGCTGGTGGATCGCGGCAACAAGGATCTGCGCCCAACGCCCGAGGGCCAGGTGGTGCTGCAACACGCCCTGACGCTGGTGCAGGGCGCGGCATTGCTCAGTGCTGAAGTGACGCAAATGACCAAGCTCGATGCCGGCGAAGTGCACTTCGGCTGCGGCCCTGCGCCGGCAGTGAAACTGGTGCCGGACGCGGTCGCGCAATTCATCAACGCGCACCCGAAAGTGCGCACCTGTTTTCAGGTGGATAACTGGGAAAAACTCAGCCGCGCCCTGAACCGGGAAGAGATCGAATTCTTCATTGCCGACATCCGCCATTTCGAGGCCGACCCGAACTTCCAGACCCAGCCACTGACGCCCAAACGCGGGGTGTTTTTCTGCCGGCCGGGGCACCCGCTTTTGGCCAAGGAAAGCCTGTCGACCAACGACATGTTCGACTACCCACTGGCAACCACGCTGATCCCGCCGGGCATACGCAAACTGCTGGCGAACCTCAGCGGGCGCATCGATTTTTCACCGACCATCGAGACCGAGCATTTCCCGGCGCTGGTGAAAGTGGTGCTGCAATCCAATGCAATCGGCATCGGCACGGAAGAGGCGTTTTACGAGGACCTTGCCCAGGGTTCGCTGGCGTTGCTGCACTGGCGTAATTTGCCGCAAAACCTGGAGAGCATGAATGCGCGGTGCGGGATTGTCAGTCGCACCGGGTTTCGCTTGTCGCCGGCAGCAAGAGCAATGATCGAGACACTGGTGGCGGTGGATAAGCAGCAAATCAGCGTCGCTGTTTAGGGCCCTTTCGCGAGCAAGCCCGCTCCCACAGTGATTCGGTGGCGAATGCAGAATTTGTATTCACCCAAGATCCCTGTGGGAGCGAGCCTGCTCGCGAAGAGGCCTGACCGGACACCAGAGTTTTAGAGCTTGGCTGCAGCGAGTTCAGGCACCACCCAGTCATTCACCTTGAACGGCTTGCGAATCAGCCGCTGCTGCGCCGCCAGATCCACCTTGTCCTGCAAGCTGCCAAGGAACACCGGATCCAGTGTCGAGGGGAATATCTCGCTCAACTTCTGATCCTGCAGATCCTGGGTCAGGATCACCGGCGGATAACTTGCCAGGCCCGAGACCAACTGCACGTAGGCGTCCTTGTTGCTGTCCTGAGTCAGCCATTCCACTGCCTGCTGCTGAGCCTTGAGCAGTTTTGCCACCGCTTGCGGGTGTGCATCGACAAACTTGCCGGTACCGATCAATACCGACTGCACGCTACCCGCGCCACCGAGATCCTTGGTGTTCAGCGGCAATTCGGCCAGACCTTTGGCTTGCAGCGCGGCCAAGCCTGAGCTGCCCCACGACGCATCGATCTGCCTGGCCGCCAGCGCCGCCACCGCCGCGCTGAAATCAAGGTTGATGACCTTCAGATCCTTCTCGCTCAGGCCCTGGCTGGCCAGCGCCGCATCGAATGACAGCTGAGTCGCGGTACCGCGAAAGATTGCCACGCGTTTGCCTTTGAGGTCCTGCAAAGTCTTGATCCCCGAACCCGGTACCACGCCCAGATACTGCTTCACCCCACGGGCGCTGGCGCTGAGCAGCCGCGTGTCGAGGCCATTGGACTTGCCGATGATCGCCGCCAGATCGCCCAGATAGGCCAGATCGACCTGACCATTGGCGAAGGCCTCGTTGATCACCGGCCCCGCCCCTTTGAAGAAGCTCCACTGAATCTTGATGCCCTGCTCGGCGAAGGCCTTTTCGAATATCTGCTGATCGCGCAGCACGTCGACTATGCCGCCACCACTGTGCTGAGTGCCGGCACTCAGATCGGGCACGGCGATGCGGATTTCCTTGAGTTCATCGGCGTGGGCGGTAAACGCCAGAAAACCCGCCAGCGCCGGAGCGGCAAACAGGCTGATGACGCGTTTGAAGGGAAGGTTCATAGGTGCAGCTCCTTGATCACGACGGGCGTTGAGGAGCCGAAAGTAGGCCGAACCTGCACCTTGCTTTAAATACTATAAATTCACATTTTTATAGCTTTTAACGCTAAGCAAGCGGTTACGGGGCTTGCAGCGGCGTATGCATTAACAGCATCGAAAATATTCTTCGAATGCATTGGATGCGCGTCTGGCTGGAGGCCTTAAATGGTCTGGCTTATCTCTCAATAGAATTGATTTTAATTTTATTAGACCAATTTTGCATACGCCGCTAGCCCACTGAGGGAGCGGGCTTGTTCGCGAAAAGGCCGTGTCATCCCCCCTCAACGGCGACTGACACTCCGCCTTCGTGAGCAAGCCCACTCCCACACAAGCAAAACGGTTCGCCATGCAACCCGACAACGGAGGTCACCCATGGCCCGTGATTCCCTGCTCAGCCTGCCGCTGCCCGCGCGACCGCTCAAAACTCGCCGCACGGGGCCAAGCCTGACCCAACGTGTGCTGCCCTGGCTGCTGCCGCTCAGTCTGTTTGCCCTGTGGTGGCTGGCGGCGCGCAATCAGTGGATGAGCGAGCAGATCCTGCCGGCGCCATTGCTGGTGTGGCACAGCGCGGTCGAGCTTTCTCAAGGCGAGCTGTGGAGCCATTTGTGGATCAGCCTGCAACGGCTGCTCTGGGGCTTGCTGGCGGGGATCAGCGCAGGAGCAATGCTCGGCGCTGCACTGGGTTTCAGTCAGCGTCTGGAACGCCTGATCTTCCCGACCTTCGCCGGTCTCGCCCAAGTGCCGACACTGGCGTGGATCCCGCTGTTCATGGTGTTTTTCGGCATCGGCGAAGTGCTGAAACTGGTGGTACTGATCAAAGCCATCGTGGTTCCGGTCACCCTGCACACGCTGGTCGGCGTGCGCGATGCGCAACCGAAACTGCGAGAAGCCGCTGCTGTGTTGCGCTTGCCGTCGCATTTGCTGATCCGTCGTCTGGTGCTGCCTGCCGCCCTTCCCGCGTTCATGGCCGGCGTGCGGCTGGCATTGGCCGCCGGCTGGACCTCGCTGCTGGCCGTCGAGCTGCTGGCCTCCAGTGAAGGCATCGGTTATCTGATGGTCTGGGCGCGGCAACTGTTCATGCTCGACATCGTTTTCGTCTGCATCGTGGTCATCGGCTTGATCGGTGTAGCGATGGATCGCGGTATCGGCCTGCTGGACAAAAAACTGCTGCACTGGCCGCACCCGGCCACCGCCGAAATTCGTCGCGGCCCGCGCTATGAAGGCTGGCAGCGGCTGCAACCGTGGCTGCTGCCGCTGGGCTTGTTCGTGCTGTGGCAATTGGCGAGCGATCAGCAGTGGGTCGACGCGAATATTCTGGTGAGCCCGCTGGCCGTGCTGAGCACCACATGGGACGGCTTGCTCGATGGCACGCTGATCAGCGGCATGGCCCTTAGCTTGGGGCGCACCCTCGGTGGTTTGCTGCTGGGCGGTGGGCTCGGTTTTGCTTTGGGCCTGCTGTTGGGCCTGTCGCACCTCAGCGAACGCCTGCTCGGGCCGACGCTTGCGGCGCTCCGTCAGATCGCGATTTTCGCCTGGGTGCCGCTGCTCACCGCGTGGTTCGGTCTGGGCGAATTGGCCAAGTGGGTATTCATCGCCCTCGCTGCGTTTTTTCCGCTGTTTATCGCCACCCAACGCAGCGTCGCCAACCTTTCGCCGCAACTCAACGAAGCCGCACAAGTGCTGCGCCTGAGCCTCGGCCAGCGTCTGCGCCGGCTGGTGCTGCCGGGCGCCGCACCGGGGATTTTCGCCGGGCTCAGATTGAGTCTGATCTATGCCTGGCTCGGCACCATCGGTGCCGAATATTTCATGCCGTCCAACGGCGGCATCGGCAGCCAGATGATCGGCGCCCAACAACTGCTGCGCATGGATCTGATCATGGCCGGCATGCTCCTCGTCGGTCTGACCGGCGCCCTGCTCAACCTTATTGGCCAACGCCTGGAAATTCGCGCGACCCGCTGGAGACACGCATGAACGCACCGATTGTCAGCTTCAACCATGTAGGCAAATCCTTCGACGTCGACGGTTTCGAACTGGAAGCGATTCGTGAATTCAACCTGGACATCGCCGAGGGCGAATTCGTCGCCATCGTCGGTTCCAGCGGCTGTGGCAAATCGACTTTGCTGCGCTTGCTGGTAGGCCTCGATACGCAGTTTCGCGGGCGGATCAGCGTCGACGGCAAAGCGGTCAGCGGCATCGGTGGTGAGCGCGGCATTGTCTTTCAGGAACACCGTTTATTCCCGTGGCTGACCGTGGCCGACAACATCGGCCTGGGCCTGGTCAACGAGCCGCTGAGTGCCGCGCAAAAGCAGCAACGGATCAACGATTTCATCGACATGGTGGGCCTGCGCGACTTCACCCGCGCCTATCCGCACCAGCTCTCCGGCGGCATGGCCCAGCGTGTGGCGATTGCTCGCGGCCTGGTCGCCAGCCCTCGGACTCTGTTGCTCGATGAGCCGTTCGGCGCCCTCGATGCACTGACCCGCCAGCAGATGCAGGACGAACTGCTGGCGATCCGCGACCGGGCCAAAATCACCACGGTCCTCGTCACCCACGACGTCGAAGAAGCAATCTTTCTCGCCGACCGCGTGGTGGTGATGGAGCCGCGTCCGGGACGGATCAAGCAAGTGGTCGACATCGCCCTGCCCCATCCGCGCCAGCGCAGCAGTTTCGACTTCCATCAGTTGCGCGAAGAGCTGCTGCACGAGCTGACCAGCGACGACCATTACCAACCGAGCGTACCGGTGCAGATCCGCGATCTGCCGCTGTCGTTCATTGCTTGCTGAGAGGAGCTTTTCGATGCCGCAACGCCCCAACTTTCTGCTGATTCTGGCCGACGATCTCGGCTTCTCCGACCTCGGTGCATTCGGCGGCGAAATCGCCACGCCGCACCTCGATGCCCTGGCCAGCAACGGCCTGCGCCTGACCGACTTCCACACCGCGCCCACCTGCTCGCCGACCCGTTCGATGCTGCTGACCGGCACCGATCACCACATCGCCGGCATCGGCACCATGGCCGAAGCACTGACGCCGGAACTGATCGGCAAACCGGGTTATGAGGGTTACCTCAACGACCGCGTCGTCGCATTGCCCGAACTGTTGCGCGAGGCCGGTTACCAGACGCTGATGAGCGGCAAATGGCACCTGGGCCTGACCGCTGAACTGGCGCCCCACACACGAGGCTTCGAGCGTTCGTTCTCGCTGTTGCCGGGCGCGGCCAACCATTACGGTTTCGAGCCAACCTACGACGAGCACACGCCGGGGCTGCTGAAATCGACGCCGGCGCTGTACATCGAAGACGACCGGTTCATCGACGAATTGCCCAAGGATTTCTATTCCTCCGATGCCTTCGGCGACAAGCTGCTGCAATACCTCAAGGAGCGCGACCAGACCCGACCGTTCTTTGCGTACTTGCCGTTTTCCGCACCGCACTGGCCGTTGCAGGCGCCAGCCGACATCGTCGAGAAATACCGAGGCCGCTATGACGCCGGCCCGGAGGTCTTGCGTCTCGAACGACTGGAAAAGCTCAAGGCACTGGGGTTGATCGAACCAGACGTCGAGCCGCATCCGCTGATCCAGTTGACCGCGCAGTGGGACGCACTGAGCGACGAGCAAAAGCAGATTTCCGCGCGGGCCATGGAGGTCTACGCGGCGATGGTCGAGCGCATGGACTGGAACATCGGCCGGGTCGTCGATTACCTGCGCCAGCAAGGGCAACTCGACAACACCTTCATCCTGTTCATGTCCGACAACGGTGCCGAAGGCGCGCTGCTGGAAGCGTTTCCGAAATTCGGTCCGGAGTTGATGACTTATCTGAATCAGCATTACGACAATAGCCTGGACAACATCGGCCGGGCCAATTCCTACGTCTGGTACGGGCCGAACTGGGCGCAAGTCGCCACCGCGCCGTCGCGACTGTTCAAGGCGTTCACCACCGAAGGCGGGATTCGCGTGCCGGCGCTGCTGCACTATTCGCAATTGCCAATTAAAGGGCAGATCAGCCATGGCTTCGGCACGGTGATGGACATCACCCCGACCATTCTTGATCTGGCTGGCGTGCGTCACCCGGGCAAGCACTGGCGCGGCAAACCGGTCGCGCCGCTGCGCGGTAAATCGTGGCTGGGATTTCTGTCCGGCGAGACGGCGCAGGTGCATGACGAGCACACGGTGACGGGGTGGGAATTGTTCGGGCGCCGGGCGATTCGGCTGGGGTCGTGGAAAGCGGTGTGGATCCCGGGGCCGGTGGGGCCGGCGACGTGGCAGCTGTATGATCTGGCCAGTGATCCGGGGGAGATTCATGATCTGGCGGTGAGTCGGCCGGAGAAGCTCAACGCCTTGATCGGGCATTGGCAGCAGTATGTGGAGGAGACCGGGGTGATTCTCAGTGCTTCGCCGTTTCAGCCGGATTAGATGTTGCCTGACAGATTGCATTCGCGAGCAGGCTCGCTCCCACATGTGGATTTGTTAACCCGATCCAATGTGGGAGCGAGCCTGCTCGCGAAGAGGACGTTGAAAATCACCCATCAAGCCCGGACTGTACGTACCCCTTCATTCGTAACTTCATCCCGCCGCACAAACCGGTTCGCCCGCCCGAACGTGCCGAAATCATTAAACCGAACCCCCATCTCCCGCATCACCTTGTGCGCCACCGGCACGGTCATCTGGCGAATGTAAAACGGCTCCTTCACCACAAAATGATGAATCCCGTGGCTGCTGCCAAAGTTGAAGCAGAACGCCTGCAACGGCCATAGCCACCAAGGGTTCAGCACCTGACATTGCTGCAACACATTGCCCGGCTCGACATCGCCGTAGTAATGCATGTTCGAACTGATGAAGTGCAGGCAAAACGTACGCAACACATTCGGGCCGATGATCACCACGGCAGCAATATCGATTACCTGCATTACTGACAATGTGGTCGCCGACCATTCAATCGGCGAGCCCATCAGGTACGCGATGCCATTGGCTGCGTGGAAGCCTAAAAACACATACCACGCGCCCCAATGCAGCAGCGCCAGCGGCGCGTAGACCTTGAACACCCGCTTGAGAATGCTCCACTTGTGCGCCCAGGTTGGCGCCCGCAACAAGCGGATGAACGCCGACATCATGTTGTCGCCGACCATCAGCAGACGCGCAAAACCCCACGGTTCGCCGTTGGTGATTGCGCGCTCTTCCATGTCGGTTTCAGTGCCGGACACCTTGTGGTGATTGAGATGCAGATGCCGGCGAATCCACGGGTTGATCGTGCTTGGCCGCGCCAGCCACACCAGGCCCATCATCAGGTTGTGCGGCACGCGTTGCTTGCGGAAATACATGCTGTGGATCAGATCATGTTCGAGCTCATGGGTGAGCGAGGCAAAAAATGCATTGAGCAGCAGGCACACCCACCAGGCCATGTGGCCGCTGATGTACAGCGCTGCCGAACCGATCATCCCGGCCAGGGCAAACGCCAGAATCCCTGCACCCAGCGCATCCTGATGCTTGAGAATCGGGTAGCGCTCGCGCAATTCGACGCCTTTGGCCAGCACCACTTGGCGAATATGCGCTGATCGCTGGGCAGCATTGTGACGCGGGGGACTTGCAGAAGTACCGTCCATGCTTCCATCCTCTGGGTATTGATGTTCGCATCCTGCCTTGCAGGGGTGCGAAACGCGATAGCCGAGAACGCCAACCTGTTGACCGGAAGCGCCAATCAGCATGAAGGAACCGACCTCCCTCGCCAGCTGGACCCGTGCCTTGCGCAAGCAACTCGATGCGCTGGGGCTGGACAGCACTGACCTGTGCCAACAGGCCGGGCTTGATCCACTGCTGATGGACGATCCCAACGCGCGCTATCCGTTGTCCGGCACCACGCGGCTGTGGCAGATCGCCGTGCAGGTCAGCGGCGATCCGGCAATCGGTCTGCGGGTGTCGCGATTTGTCAGCCCGACCACGTTCCATGCACTCGGTTATGCGCTGGTGGCCAGCGGCAGTTTGCGCGAGGTGTTCGAGCGCATCGTGCGTTATCACCCGGTGGTCAGCGATGCGCTGGAACTGGACCTGAGCCGCAGCGATGACCGTTACCTGTTCCGTCTGAACATTCCGTCAGGCAACCCCGCCCCCGCCTTCGAAGCCATCGACGCCTTCGCCGCGATCTACGTGCGTACCTGCCGCAATCGCCTCGGCCGCGATTACGCGCCGCTGGCCGTTTACCTGCGCCGCCCGGAACCGGTCGATGCGCATCAGTGGCACAAAGTCTTCCGCGCGCCGGTGCATTTCGCCTCAGCCGAAGATCGCCTGGAGTTCGCCCTTGCCGACTTCGACAGCCATCTCGACGACGCCAACCCGGAACTGGCCGAACACAACGAAGCGGTGCTCAAACGCACCATGGCCCAGCTCCAGCCATTGACCTGGGAACGCAAGGTGCGCGACGCCATCGAAGAACAACTGCCCGAAGGTGAGCCCAGCGCCGAACGCATCGCCCAAGCCTTGCACCTGAGCCTGCGCAGCCTGCAACGGCATCTGGCGGATGAAGGTTGTCGCTTCGACACGCTGCTCAACGAAAGCCGCGAGAACCTCGCGCTGCTGCACCTGCGCGATCCGCAGTGTTCGTTGAGTGAGGTCAGTTATTTGCTGGGGTTTGCCGACACCAGCAGCTTCAGCCGCGCGTTCAAGCGCTGGACGGGGATGACGCCGGGGCAGTTTCGCGATCAGTTGCGTTGATTGATCCCGAATTGAATCTTGAACTTCATCGCAAGCGAACTGCTTGCTCCAGACGCCAGTGAAGTCTTGAGCCATGCCCCGGGCGCAACCTTGCCCGGTTTATTGCTTGGAACTCTCGGCTTCAATTTCAAAATAGTAAGTTGGTGATCGTGCAGACGTTTCAACGCCTTTTGTTTGCACTACGAAATAAGCATGCTCACCTACGCTGAAACTCATTCGATCGGTCATCCATTTATAATCATGCCCGGGGGGGACTTCCGCGATCAGATCCAAGGTCTCATGCGCATACATCTTGACCGTCCAATCCCGTCGACGAGATCCCATAAAGATTATGCTGTCGGATGTCGTATGGTGGTTCGGGGGATGAAGCACAAGTGGCGCCTCGACCTCAATTTCCCCCTGCTGGGAAGTCAGCTCATTGCCTGCATCTGTCGGGATCTTGCTCATGGTTTCCACTCCTGTGGATAGGGTTTCTTCCGTTCTAACCCGCAGTTCCAACAATCGTCTACTGTCAAACCTGACAGGGGGCCAATGGCCATCAATCTGGTCAAAAGTCCAATTCCCCTCCCCGCCGCAGGCTGTCTTACTCTTGGAAAACGGTATGTGAGTTCTGCTGAGGCCATTTAGATCACTTGAAAGCCCAACTCAAAAACAGTAACCGTCGCATCACTGCTCACCCGCACGTGTCCACCATGCAATTGCATGATCGACTGCACAATCGCCAGCCCCAACCCGCCGGAATCACCCGGCTCGGCGCGGGCCGGATCGACGCGGTAGAAACGGTCGAACAGTTTGCCCAGATGCCCGGCGGCAATGGTCGGGCCGTGGTTGTGTACCTGTAACCAGCAAACGCCCGATTCATCACGGCGGCGCAGGCTGATCACGGTGCCGGAATCGGCATGCCGCACCGCGTTGGCCAGCAAGTTGCCGAGGGCCCGTTGCAGCAGTTGCTGATCGGCGAACAGTTCGCCGTGCAACTGGTTTTCCAGACGCAAATCGCGGTCATCGGCCAGCGCCTCGAAGTAATCGCAGAGTTCGCCACCCACCTCAGGCAGATCCAGCGTCTGCAAGTTGAGCGCCCGCTCCGCCTGCTCCGCACGGGCAAGGAACATCAGGTTTTCCGCCATGCACTTGAGCCGCTCGAACTCTTCCATGTTCGACGCCAGCACTTCCTGGTATTCCGCCGTGCTGCGTGGGTGATTGAGTGCCTGGCCGTTGCTGGCGAGCAGCGTGTGCAGCGGTGTGCGGATCTCGTGGGCGAGGTCGGCGGAGAACTGTGACAGGCGCTGCACGCTCTCCTCCAGGCGCGCCAGCATGGCGTTGAGTGCGTGCACCGGTTCGAGCAATTCGGCGGGTGTGCCCGTGGCGGGCAAACGCTGATCGAGACTGCGCAGATCGATGCCACGCACCGCCTCACTCAACTGGCGCAACGGTTGCAGGCCACGACGCAGCAGCACCAGACCCAAGGCAAACGCCAGCACTGCGCCGAGCCCGATCGCCAGGTACAGGCGCATGCGATAACTGGCGAGCATCTGCTCGCGTTCGCTCAACACTTTGCCGGCGATGACAGTTAGCGATTCGCCGTTCGGCCCTCGGGCTTCGCCAGACACCAAGGCCAGCGCTGCACCGTCCGGCGCTTGCCAGGTCAGGACGTCACGCCGCTGCGGTGTCTGATCACGCGCAATGGCGGCCATTACCGGCAATTCTCGTTGTCGTGGATTGATGCCAATCACGCTGGAGCCGTCGGCGCGGCGCACCAACAACAAGCTATCGAGATTACCGAGCATGTTCTGATACAGCCGCGGCCGCGCCTGCAAGGCGTCGAGGCTGTCGCTGTCGGCGAGCAAGGCGCGTACCTGCTCCAGGCGGCCGAGCAACGCCAGATCGTCACGCCAGGCGATTTCCGAGGCGAGCGAGCGGTAGAGAAATATACCGATCGCGCTCAAGACCAAGGCGCAGACAATCGCGAATGCCAGCGCCAGGCGCCAGGCGATCGACCTAGAGCGCATCGTCAGGCGCTTCCAGCTGATAGCCGACGCCGCGCACGGTGTGGATCAGTTTCGGCATGTACGGATCATCGACCTTGGAGCGCAAACGACGCACTGCGACTTCGACCATGTTGGTGTCGCTGTCGAAATTCAGGTTCCACACCTGCGAGGCAATCAGCGTGCGCGACAGCACTTCGCCCTGCCGACTGGCGAGCAGATGCAGCAGGGCGAATTCCTTGTTGGTCAACGAAATGCGCTGACCGCCACGGCTGACGCGGCGGCGCAGCACGTCGATTTCCAGATCGGCGATGCTGTACGACTCGGCTTCGCGCATCGGCCCGCGTCGCAGCAGCGTGCGCACGCGCGCGAGCAATTCGGCGAAGGCGAAAGGCTTGAGCAAGTAATCGTCGGCACCCAGTTCAAGGCCGCGCACGCGGTCTTCGATGGCGTCCTTGGCGGTGAGAAACAGTACCGGCGTGGCGCCGCGCTGGCGGATCAGTTGCAGTAATTGCCAGCCGTTGAGGCCCGGCAGCATCACGTCGAGGATGATCAGGTCGTATTCCTGCTGCTCGATGAAATAGCGCCCGTCGAGGCCATTGAGCGCCACATCCACGGCAAATCCTGACTCGCCCAGGCCCTTGGCAAGGAAATTGGCGGTTTTGGCTTCATCTTCTACGACCAGCAAACGCATGGCACACCTCGATTGATCAGGCACACAGGCTAGGCGCCTTCGGCGACGTTGCCCATTACAAACTTGTAATCCGACTGACGAGGTTCTGACGAAGACCGGCGGCTAAGGTGGCAGCCTTCGCTTTCGGAGCTTGTTTCATGACCTTCAAGTACCTCGTTTCGAGCCTCGCCATCGGCCTGAGCGCCAGCGTTTTCGCCGCTCCTGAACTGCCGCGCCACGCCGACCTTGATCTGAAGACGGCACGCCTGCTGGCCGATACGGCAATGAGCAACTGCACCGGCACGGTGTCGGTGCTTGACCGTGGCGGCAACCTTTGGGTGACGATGCGTGGCGACGGCGTCGGCCCGCACAACACCGCTGCCAGCCAGCGCAAGGCCTACACCGCGCTGTCGACAAAAACCCCAACCCGCTTGTTCGCCGAGCGCGCTCGCAGCAACCCGGAAACCGCCAACCTCAACACCCTCGACGAATTGTTGCTGCTGGGCGGCGGTATTCCGCTGTTCGCCGGCAATGAACTGGTCGGCGCCATGGGCGTGGCCGGTTCCGGCGGCGGCGAGCAAGACGAAACCTGTGCAACCCGCGCCGCCGACAAGGCCGGCCTGTCCATCACCCGATCCCAATAAGGAGTTTCATCATGAATACCCTGCGCATGACGTTCGCCGCGCTCGGCCTGAGTGCTTTCTCAAGCCTGGCCCTGGCTGCCGGCAACCCGCTGAGCGTGCACGTACTCAATCTGGAAAACGGTTTGCCTTCGCCGGGCGTCAACGTGACGCTGGAAAAGCACGTCGGCCAGAACTGGCAGCCACTGGCCGAAGGCACCACCAATGAACAGGGGCGCATCGCCGAACTGTTCCCGGCCAAGCAGCCTTTTGAAGCGGGCGAATACCGGGTGGTGTTCAAGACCGGTGAATACTTCAAAAAGACCCAGCACGAAACGTTCTTCCCGGAAATTCCGGTGATTTTCGAAGTGAAGCAGACTGACCAGCACTACCACATCCCGTTGCTGCTGAGCCCGTACGGCTTCTCGACCTATCGCGGTTCCTGAAATCAACACAGATCAAAAATGTGGGAGCGGGCTTGCTCGCGAAGGCGCCGGATCAGTCGACAGCTTTGTTGAATGATTCACCGCTTTCGCGAGCAAGCCCGCTCCCACAGGGGTATCCGGTGTTTCTCAGATTGTGGCCAGCGCACGCAATCGCACCGCATCAAGAATTTCGATCTCACCGTAAGCCAAGCCAATAATCCCCTGCCCCTGCAAATCCTTGAGGATCTGATTAGTGGTCTGCCGCGACAGCGACAGCATCGCTGCCAACTGCTCCTGCGGCAGTTGCAGCACCCGACGGGGCGCATCAATCTCGCCGTAGCCCTCGGCGATCATCAGCAAGCGATGCGCCAGTCGCGCCGGGGCCGGTAGCAGGCTCAGCTGTTCGAGATTGATAAACGTCAGACGCAGTTTGTGACTCATCAGCAACGCCAGATGCCGCCAGAACACAGGATGTTCATCGAGCAGTTTCAGCAGGTTGTTCTGCGGAATATTCAGCAGTGTGCACGGCCCGACGGCATAGGCGTCATGAGTACGCGGCTGGCCGTCGAACAGGCAGATCTCGCCGAACCAGTGCGGCGCTTCCACCAGGCTCAGCAACGCTTCCTTGCCCTGTTCACTCACCGCGCCGATACGCACGGCGCCATCGAGCACCGCGTACAAACCGCACGGTGGATCGCCACGCTGGAACAAGCGCTGCCCCGCCGTCAGCCGCCGCTCCCGGGCCGCCGCCAGCAGACTATCCTGAAAGGACGCAGGCAAATGACTGAACCATTGCCCGGTCAGCAGCCGTGAACGCATATCCATGAAAACTCCTGATTGTCGGCTGCCTGACAGAACGAACGCTGAACCCGGGGCATGCTGCAATCACCCTACAGGAGGAACAACAATGAAAAGCCTCGTCGATCACTTGAGTCAATACGCCGCCTACCACCGTGACCCACGCAACATTGCCAGCCACTTTATCGGCATTCCGTTGATTGTGGTGGCAGTGGCAGTTTTGCTGTCGCGGCCGGAATGGTCGCTGGGCGGATTGTGGATTTCACCAGCGGTTTTGCTGGCACTGGCCTCGGCGTGGTTTTACCTGCGCCTGGAAGTGAAGCTCGGGGTGCTGATGACCCTGCTGATGGGGCTTTCGGTGTGGGCCGGGCATGTCTTGGCGCAGCAGAGCACGATGGTCTGGCTGAGCAGCGGTCTGGCGATGTTTGTGATTGGTTGGGTGATCCAGTTTGTCGGGCATCACTACGAAGGGCGCAAACCGGCGTTTGTCGATGATGTGAGCGGGCTGATTGTCGGGCCGTTGTTTGTCGTGGTCGAGTTGGCGTTCCTGCTCGGGATGCGCCAGGAATTGAAAGAGCAGATCGAGGCGCGGGCGGGGGGGGTGCGGGTCAATCCGAATCGGGCCGCTGTGTAGATCGCATTCGCGAGCAGGCTCGCTCCCACAGGGGATTTGTGGCGATCACAGATCCAGTGTGGGAGCCAGCCTGCTGGCGATGCTTTTTGATTTAGAGGTTGCCGACTTTCTGCCAGACCTTGGGCTTGAAGAACAGGGTTTCACCCTTGGCCAGGCCCGTCAGGCTGTCGTGGTCTTTCACCACTTCGGCCTCGATCAGATCCGTCTGCCCTTCCACCTTCAACGTCACCCGCGTGGTCGCACCCAGCGGCCGGATATCGCGGACTTCGGCGGCGTGATGATCCTCCAGTTCATGCCGCGACAGCGACACTTCATGCGGACGGAACAACACGTGTTTGTCACCGCCCAGGTGCAGACGGTTCGAATCACCAAGGAAGTGATAAACGAAATCACTGGCCGGGTTTTCGTAGACGTCACCCGGTGAGCCGATCTGCTCGATCACGCCCTTGTTCATCACCACGATACGGTCGGCCACTTCCATCGCTTCTTCCTGGTCGTGGGTCACGAAGACCGAGGTCAGGTTGATGTCTTCGTGCAGACGCGCGAGCCAGCGGCGCAGCTCTTTACGCACCTTGGCGTCGAGGGCGCCGAAGGGTTCGTCGAGCAACAGCACTTTCGGTTCCACCGCCAGGGCGCGTGCGAGGGCAATCCGCTGGCGCTGACCACCGGACAACTGCTCCGGGTAGCGATCCGACAGCCAGTCCAGTTGCACCATGTTCAGCAGTTCGTGAACCTTGGTCGCGATCTGGCTTTCAGTCGGGCGCTGGTTTTTCGGTTTCATGCGCAGGCCGAACGCGACGTTGTCGAACACCGTCATGTGCCGGAACAAGGCGTAGTGCTGGAACACGAAACCGACGTTGCGATCACGTACGTCGTGGCCGGAAACGTCTTCACCGTGAAAAACGATGTTGCCCTGATCCGGGGTTTCCAGACCGGCAATAATGCGCAGCAAGGTGGTTTTGCCGCAGCCGGACGGACCGAGCAACGCGACCAGTTCACCGCTGTGGATGTCCAGGCTGATGTTGTCCAGCGCCTTGAACGCATTGAAATTCTTGCTGACGTTACGCACTTCGATCGACATGAATTATTCCTCCGCGGCGCTGGCGCGCAGGCGGTTGATACGGTTTTCGCTCCACTGCTTGGCCAGCAGGATGAAGAGCGCCAGGATCAGCAACAGGCTCGCCACGGCGAACGCGGCCACGTGGTTGTATTCGTTGTAGAGGATCTCGACGTGCAGCGGCAAGGTGTTGGTCACCCCGCGAATGTGCCCGGAGACCACCGACACCGCACCGAACTCACCCATGGCCCGCGCGGTACACAGCACCACGCCATAGATCAGGCCCCATTTGATGTTGGGGACGGTGACGTGCCAGAACATCTGCCAGCCATTGGCGCCGAGCAGGCGCGCGGCTTCCTCTTCCTGAGTGCCTTGCTCCTGCATCAGCGGAATCAGCTCGCGGGCCACGAATGGCACGGTGACGAAAATCGTCGCCAGCACGATGCCCGGCAGGGCGAAGACGATCTGAATGTCGTGCTCCTGCAACCACGGCCCGAACAGGCCCTGGGCGCCGAACATCAGCACGTAGACCAGACCGGCGATCACCGGCGACACCGAGAACGGCAGGTCGATCAGCGTCACCAGCATGCTCTTGCCACGGAACGAGTATTTGCTCACGCACCACGCCGCGCTGACGCCGAACACCAGGTTCAGCGGCACGGAAATCAGTACGGCGAACACGGTGAGCTTCAGTGCCGACAGCGCATCCGGTTCGAAGATCGCGGTAAAGAAAGCGCCGAGACCGTTCTTCAAGCCCTGCGATACCACGATGAACAGCGGCAGCAGCAGAAACAGGAAAAAGATCAGCCAGCCGAGACCGATCAGAATGCGCCGCGATGTGGCACTGCCACGCCGCGCAGCGTTGGCCGAGGAAGCGGCCGCAATAGACGATTGGGACATGTTCGCGCCTCCTTATGGGGTTTCGATGCGCCGCTGCAGCAAGTTGATCAGCAGCAACAGGACGAATGAAACCACCAGCATCAGCACGCCGATGGCAGTGGCGCCGGTGTAATCATACTGGTCGAGTTTGACCATGATCAGCAGCGGCAGGATCTCGGTTTTCATCGGCATGTTGCCGGCGATGAAAATCACCGAACCGTACTCGCCAACACCACGGGCAAACGCCAGAGCAAAACCGGTCAGCCACGCAGGCAACAGCGCCGGCACCAGAATGTGGCGGAACACTTGCCACGGATTGGCACCGAGGCAGGCCGCGGCTTCTTCGACTTCACGAGGGATATCGGCCAGCACCGGTTGCACCGTGCGCACCACGAACGGCAGCGTGACGAAGGTCAGCGCCAAGGTGATACCCAGCGGGGTGTAGGCAATCTTGAAGCCCAGGTCGGCGGCAAACTGCCCGACCAGGCCGGCCGGCGCGTACAGCGCGGTCAAGGCGATACCGGCCACCGCCGTCGGCAGGGCGAACGGCAGATCGATCATTGCGTCGATGACCTTGCGCCCCGGGAAGGTGTAGCGCACCAGCACCCAGGCCAGCAGCGTGCCGATGATGCCGTTGATGATCGCGGCACACAGCGCGGTGCCGAAGCTCAGCTTCAGTGCGGCCAATACGCGCGGCGCGGAGATGATCGTCCAGAACTGATCCCAGGTGAGCTGCGAGGCGTGAATGAACATCGCCGCCAGCGGGATTAGCACAATCAGGCTGAGGTACACCAAGGTGTAACCCAGCGTCAGCCCGAAGCCGGGTATGACGGGGGAGATACGACGCGACATAAAAGTCCTTGGTTAAAAACGCATCAATGTGGGAGCGAGCCTGCTCGCGAAGAGGGAGTATCAGTCAACATCCCTGTCGCCTGAAATACCGCCTTCGCGAGCAGGCTCGCTCCCACATGTGGTGTGCCTAAACAGTAGGCTCGTTGTGGGTCAGATTACTGCGCCTGATAGATCTGGTCGAACACGCCACCGTCATTGAAGAATTTCGGCTGCGCGGTTTTCCAGCCGCCGAAGTCCTTGTCGATGGTCACCAGCTCCAGTTTCGGGAACTGCTGGGCATACTTGGCGGCCACGTCCTTGTCACGTGGACGATAGAAGTTTTTCGCGGCGATTTCCTGGCCGGCCGGGCTGTACAGATGCTTGAGATAGGCCTCGGCGATCTGCTCGTTGCCTTTCTTCTCGGCGTTCTTGTCGACCACGGCCACCGGTGGTTCGGCGAGGATCGACAGCGAAGGTACGACGATGTCGAACTTGTCCGCGCCGCCATCTTCTTTCAGCGCCAGGAACGCTTCGTTTTCCCAGGCCAGCAACACGTCACCCTGACCGTTGTTGACGAAGGTGATGGTCGAGCCACGAGCGCCGGTGTCGAGAATAGGCACATGCTTGAAGAGGGTCTGCACGTATTCCTTGGCTTTGGCTTCGTCACCGCCGTTGGCTTTCAGACCGTAGGCCCATGCGGCGAGGAAGTTCCAGCGCGCACCGCCGGAAGTTTTCGGGTTAGGCGTAATCACCGAGACGTCGTTCTTGACCAGATCACCCCAGTCCTTGATGCCTTTCGGGTTGCCCTTGCGCACCAGGAACACGATGGTCGAGGTGTACGGCGTGCTCGCTTCCGGCAGACGCTTCTGCCAGTCGGCCGGCAGGGTCTTGCCGAGTTTGGCAATTTCGTCGATGTCACCGGCCAGGGCCAGAGTCACCACGTCGGCACGCAGGCCGTCGATCACCGCACGACCCTGTTTGCCCGAACCACCATGGGATTGCTGGATTTTCACGGTGTCGCCAGCATGGTCCTTCTGCCAGAACTTGATGAATTCGGCGTTGTAGTCCTGATACAGCTCGCGTGTCGGGTCATACGAGACGTTGAGCAGTTCGTAATCCTTGGCAACCGCGGAACCGGCAAACACAGCACTGGCCAGCGCGGCCAAAGCGTAACGGCGAATCGACGACATGGTGAAAGCTCCTGGAATTCTGGGTGGTGGCTTTTTCTTATGTACTGCTGGAATCGGGTTCCGCTGAAAGATCGCCGCCTTCGCCAGCTCCTGCACACAGCCCCCTGTAGGAGCTGCCGAAGGCTGCGATCTTTTGATCTTCAATTCAGCTCGGCTTGTTGCCAGGCTGCTGCAAACGGAATTTCTCTTTGCGTTCGATCTGGACGACTTGAGCGTTGTGGACAGTGATCTCCACTGCGCCGAACCGCAGATCGCGCAGGGCGCTCTGGATTTCACGCAAGATCGTGGTTTCGTCCTGACCGTCAACGCTGCGAAGGGATGCGCTCATGGTGCTGCTCCTTTGAATGGAATATGCCTGGCAGTGGGCGGCACTGCGTTCGGCGTGGGAGCAATATAAGAGAGGCTTGGATATTCTTAAAAAGACTATTTAAGAATGTTTATATAACTAGAAAACTGATCGTTCCCACGCTTGGCGTGGGAATGCATCCTGCGACGCTCTGCGTTGCGGTTTTGGTGAAGACGCAGAGCGTCCCGGGCGGTATTCCCACGCCGAGCGTGGGAACAGGATTGGCCAGTGGTTTAGCCGATAACGGGCGCGTACGCCCAATCCAGATCCAGCGCCGGCAACGGCCGTCCAAACCAGTAGCCCTGCCCCAGATCGCATTCCTGCTCCAGCAGAAACCTTGCCTGCTCAGCCTGCTCAATCCCCTCGGCATGCACCTGCATGCCCATGCTTCGCGCCAGCGCGATGATCACCCGGACGATCGCCGCGTCATCCTCGTCCCACGGCAACCCGGCGACGAAACCCTGATCGATCTTGAGCTTCTGCACCGGCAAGCGCTTGAGCCGCAGCAACGACGAATAGCCGGTGCCGAAATCGTCGATGGCCAGGCGAATGCCCAACTCACGCAAGCGATGCATCTGTTCCAGCGCCACCTCCGGATCGTCCATCACCGCGCTTTCGGTGACTTCCAGCTCCAGATAGGCCGGATCCAGCCCGGTGTCGCGCAGCACCTGGGCCACTTGCTGATACAACTCGCGCCGGGCGAAAAGCCGCGACGACACATTCACCGCGACAAACGACAGCCCCCTTCCTGCCTGCTGCCACTGGCACATTTGCCGGCAGGCCTGCTGCATTACCCAGGCATCGATTTCGGCGATCAACCCGGTGCGCTCGGCGATTGGAATGAACTCGGCCGGCGACACCAGACCGCGCTGCGGATGCTGCCAGCGCACCAGGGCTTCGACGCCGATCAGGCGACCGGTTTGCAGCTCGTGGACCGGTTGGTAGAAAACCCGCAACTCCTGTTGCTCCAGCGCACGGCGCAATTCGAAAGCAATCTCGACCCGTTGCTGGGCATGCGCGGCAAGTTCTTCGGTGTACAGCGCGTAACCATTGCGCCCGCTGCTCTTGGCCTTGAACAGCGCCGCATCGGCATTGCGCAACAATTGATCGGCGCTCAGTGCATCGCTGGGAAACAGGCTGATGCCGATGCTGGCGTTGATAAACAGCTGATTACTGTCGAAACAGAACGGCTCCTTGAGCGCGTCGAAAATGCGCTGGGCCAGTGCCGCCGCCTGCCCGGGCTGTGGACAACTTTCCGCCAGCACCGCGAACTCGTCGCCGCCAAGCCGCGCCAGCGTGATACCGGCGCCGAACAGCGCCTGCAAGCGCGCCGCCACAGCTTTGAGCAAACGGTCGCCGACGTTATGCCCGAGGCTGTCGTTGATCATCTTGAAGTGATCCAGATCGAGCAGCAGCAGCGCGCAGCCGCGTTTGTGGGCCTGCGCCGAAGCCAGGGCCTGCTCGGCGCGGTCGCTGAACAGCAGGCGATTGGGCAGATCGGTCAGCGGATCGTGGTGGGCGAGGTGCTTGAGCTCGTGCTCGGAATGCTTGATCGCACTGATGTCGGAAAACACCGCCACGTAATGACTGACCTGGCCCTGATCATCGTGGATGACACGGATGGTTTGCCACTGTGGATAAATCTCGCCACTTTTGCGGCGGTTCCAGATCTCGCCGCTCCATTCGCCCTGACTTTCCAGCGTCGCGAACATCGCCTGATAGAAGCCCGGCGGATGATGGCCGGACTTGAACAGGCTGGGTCGCTGACCGAGAACCTCTTCACGCAAATAACCGGTGATCTCGATGAACGCGCGGTTCACATGCACGATCAGGCCCTGACGATCAGTGACCAGCACCCCTTCGCGGGTGCAATCGAACACGGCCGCGGCCTGGCGCAGTCGCTCACGGTCGGCGTGGCGCTCGCGCAGACGCGCACCGATGCCGAGAAACTCGCATAACCGCGCCCGCGCCAAAAAGATCAGTCCGGCGCTGACCGCCGCAATGACATAACCGTTGATCAGTTGCCATCGCGCCACATCGGCGGAGTTATCGAAGAAACTGTTTAATAAATAACCAGTACCTTGCAGCCAGACTGCCGCAAGCACGAGATAGAGCAGCGCTGCACGCAAGGCATCGCGATAAGTGGCAGACATTCGGCCGTCCATGTCCCTACAAAAAGGTTGGAATTATAGGGCAAGAAACATCCAGCGACTCTTATCTGAAAGGGCGACTGGTTTTATCTGTGTGCTTGGTGATAATGCAACGGCTGTTTTTATCTTTATCGAGGGCCCTATAGCCTATGTGGTACGAAGGTTTTCTTGGCTTGTCGGCCTGGTCACTGGTCGCAGTCACCCTGCTGATGACCCACGTGACAATTGTCGCCGTCACGGTCTATCTGCACCGTTACTCGGCCCATCGCTCGCTGGAGCTGCACGCCGGCCTGAAACACTTTTTTCGTTTCTGGCTGTGGCTGACCACGGCGCAGAACACCCGCGAGTGGACGGCCATCCACCGTAAACACCACGCCAAATGCGAAACCGAGGACGACCCGCACAGCCCGGTCATCAAGGGTTTGTCCACGGTCCTGCGCAAAGGCGCCGAACTGTATCGCGCCGAAGCCGAGAACCCGGAAACCCTGCGCATCTACGGCAAAAATTGCCCGGAAGACTGGATCGAGCGCAACCTCTACAGCCGCTACCCTCTGCTGGGCGTGGCGATCATGGGCGTTATCGACCTGCTGCTGTTCGGCACCATCGGCATCACCATCTGGGCGATCCAGATGATGTGGATCCCGGTATGGGCCGCCGGCGTGGTCAACGGCCTGGGGCATGCCGTCGGTTATCGCAACTTCGAATGCCGCGACGCAGCAACCAATCTGGTGCCGTGGGGCATTCTGATCGGTGGCGAAGAACTGCATAACAACCATCACACCTACCCTAACTCGGCCAAACTGTCGGTGAAGAAGTGGGAGTTCGACCTCGGTTGGGCCTGGATCAAAGTCTTCAGCTTCCTGCGTCTGGCCAAGGTGCAGCGTGTAGCGCCGATTGCCCACCGCGTCGAAGGCAAAGGCAATCTGGACATGGACACCGCTATGGCGATTCTCAACAATCGCTTCCAGATCATGGCCCAGTACCGCAAGTTGGTCATCGGCCCGCTGGTCAAGCAGGAGCTGGCCAAGGTCGATCACTCGGTGCGTCACCAGTTCCACCGGGCCAAACGTCTGCTGTCGCGGGAAACCAGCCTGCTGGAAGATCGTCATCACGCACGCATCCAGAGCATGCTCGAACACAGTCAGGCGCTGAAGGTCATTTACGAAAAACGCCTGGCCCTGCAGCAGATCTGGGTCAAGACCAGCTCAAATGGCCACGACATGCTCGCTGCCATCAAGGAATGGATTCACGAGGCTGAGGCCAGCGGCATCCAGTCCCTGCGCGAATTCGCCGACCAGTTGAAAACCTACTCGCTGCGTCCTGCGGCAGTCTGAGACCGTTGATCGGTGTGCCCGGAATGCCGGGCGCACCTTTCGGAACTAAGCACTAAATCCCCTATCTCAAAGACACTTCGCCATCCCGGCGGGCTGTACTGTGGCCGTGGTTGAAATGCGGCACGCCCTTTGAGAACTGTGCCGATGGTCAATAACAACCAAAAAGACTCATCCCTCCCGCAGTGGCCCGAGGCCGCGCAAACCCTGATGGCGCTGATGCACGCCCAAGGCGAAGTCGCACGCCTTAGCGAACGCGAGCAACTGTTCAGCTCGCTTTTGGTCAGCGTCAACGCTGTGCTCTGGGCCTTTAACTGGGAAACCCGTCAGGTGCTGTACGTCAGCCCGGCCTATGAAAGGATTTTCGGACGATCCGCAGGCCTTCTGCTGGCCGACCACAACCAGTGGCGCGACAGCATCTACCCGGACGATCTGGACTACGCCGAACGCAGCCTCGCCGAAGTGCTGCGCAAAGGTGCGGTGGAAGATCGCGAATACCGGATCATCGCCGCCGACGGCCAAGTGCGCTGGCTCAGCGACAAATGCTTCATCAATCGTCAGGACGAACCCGGCCAACCGGTAATCATCGTCGGCATCGCCGAGGACATCACCGACAAAAAGCAGATGGAAACCGAGCTGCAACGCCTGGCCACCACCGATGTGCTGACCCAGAGCAGCAACCGTCGACACTTTTTCGAATGCGCCCACCGCGAATTCGAAGAGGCGCGCCTGCAAGGCGCGCCATTGGCTTTCCTGCTGCTGGATATCGATGACTTCAAAGTGATCAACGACAGCTACGGTCATCCCCAGGGCGACAACGTGCTGCAACAGATCGCCGAGTGCGGCCGCAGCTCGTTACGTCGGGGCGATCTTTTCGGGCGTATTGGCGGCGAGGAATTTGCCGCAGTATTTCCAGGCTGCGCGCCGGACATGGCCATGCAAGTAGCCGAGCGCCTGCAACAACAGATTCAACGCTTGAGCTTCAGCCATGACGGTCAGACTTTCGGCATCACCGTGAGCCAGGGCCTGACCAGCCTCACGGCACAAGACGAAAGCCTCGACAGCCTGTTCGCCCGGGCGGATGCGGCGATGTATGAGGCCAAGCGGCAGGGCAAGAACCGGATTATCTCTGGCTGAATACGGATTTCAGACTCAACAAATGACCCTGTGGGAGCGAGCCTGCTCGCGAAAGCGTCCTGTCAGACAAAACAGTATTGAATGACACACCGCATTCGCGAGCAGGCTCGCTCCCACATTGGAAAATTGCCGACTCTGCTACTTACGCATCCGCATCAACTCCGGCAACCCGATCTTGAGCAGCCGTGCCGTGCGACTCTTCGCCAGTTCCTCAATACCCTCATGCTCGGTCAGGCGCGCCATTTGCGCCGCCATGTTCATCACCAGCGCCTCGCGGGAATACACCCCACCGCCGAGCTGGTAGACCGAGGCAATCAACTCGCGCAGCTCCAGCGGCAAACGCCAGCGAGTGCGCAGCGCCGAACCGTAGGCCGCACCGAATTCGGCTAGCGCGTCGCCGACCTCTTCCCATTCATCCAGCTCACCACCGGCCTGCTTCCACTCCTGCAAGCAACGCAGCAATGCCAGATCACCCAGCCGATGCAACATGCCTGCGCAATAACAGCGCTCCTGATCCAGATCGAGCAGACGCGCCAGGGTGCGCGCGTACTCAGCGGTATGCAGTGACAGCCCCCAATAACGCTCGGCGTAGTCCGCCAGACACGGGTCACTGAGTCTGGCGCTGCGCTTGAGCGCCAACCCCAGAATCAGATTCATGCTCTGCCCGGTACCGAGCCGATGCAGCGCCTGCGCGAGCGTCTGGACTGCCGTGCCATGGTGCTGCGCGGCACTATTGGCGGCGGCGATCAACACGGCGGTGATCTGTGGATCGGTTTTTATCTCATCTTCCAGCAACTTCAGATCCAGCCCGCCGGGATTGAGGCTGCGTTTGACCGCCACCTGCACATCGGTCATCAACGGCGCGCCGTCAGCCTGCTCGCGGCGCCGCTCAAGGAACACCGACAAGGTCATGCCCGGCGCCAGCGCAGGTACTTCACACAACACTTGTTCCCCGGCATTGAGCAGCAACCCCTGCAAGCGCTCGGTCAGGCTTTCCATGTTCAACGGTTTGGTCAGGTACGCCGTCGGCGCCAACGGCAGGGCTTCACGCACACTGGCGCTGTCGTTGCGAGTGCTCATCAGAATGAATGGCAGCGGCGGATTGCGTTTGCGCTGACGCACGCTGCGAAGTACGTTCAGCCCATCGGTGCCGGGCAATTCCCAGTCAACGATCGCCAGGTCATAAGGCACGTCGCGCAGCATGTCCAAGGCCTGCTGGCCATCGACACACAGATCCACACGCGCATCGCAACGCACGTTCAGCAACACTTGTTTGAGCAGGTCTCGAGACCATGGATCAGCCTCGGCAATCAGCACTCGGGGTACGGCGGGTAAATCAACGGCAGTCATGCGCGCTCTCCCTTGCAATGCCTGAACCTTAGCCAATGCTGGCCATTCGATACAGCACTAAACCCAAGGATGTGATTCAAGAGGCGAAAAAAAACCCGCCGAAGCGGGTTTTTTGTCTATCCGATCACACGGTGCCCGGCCTTACAGCTCCGAGAAGCACTCTTCGATGATCGCCAGACCTTTGTCCAGTTGCTCGTCCGGCGAGGTCAGCGGTACGAGTACGCGCAGAACGTTGCCGTAAGTGCCGCAGGACAGCAGGATCAGGCCCTTGTCGCGAGCCTTGGCGACAACGGACGCGACAGCGGCAGCGTTCGGCTTGTGGCTGTCGCCGTTTTCGAACAGCTCGACGGCGATCATTGCACCCAAGGCGCGGACTTCGCCGATGACCGGGTACTTGGCCTGGATGGCTTTGAGGCCAGTGACCAGACGCTCGCCGACAGCCTTGCAGCGATCCAGCAGTTTTTCTTCTTCGAACACTTCCATCACGGCCAGGGCCGCGGCGCAAGCGATCGGGCTACCGGCGTAGGTGCCGCCCAGGCCGCCTGGTGCGATGGCGTCCATGTATTCAGCCTTGCCACACACACCGGCCAGCGGGAAACCGCCCGCAATGGATTTGGCGAAGGTGGTCAGGTCGGCAGCAACGCCCATCTGTTCCATGGCGAAGAAGGTGCCGGTACGGCCAGCGCCGGTCTGCACTTCGTCAGCGATCAGCAGGATGCCGTGCTGGTCGCACAGGGCACGCAGACGCTTCATGAACTCCTTCGGCGCGACGTAGAAACCACCTTCACCCTGAACAGGCTCGATGATGATCGCGGCGATGTCTTTCGGCTCGGCGTCGTTCTTGAAGATGCGTTCGATCGAAGCGATCGAATCATCGATGCTCACACCGTGCAGTTCGTTCGGGTACAGCGCGCGGAAGATGCCGCCTGGCATCAGGCCCATACCGGCCGAATAAGGCACGACTTTACCGGTCAGACCCAAGGTCATCATGGTGCGACCGTGGTAAGCGCCGGTGAAGGCGATCACTCCAGCGCGGCCAGTGGCGGCACGGGCGATTTTCACGGCGTTTTCTACAGCTTCGGAACCGGTGGTGACCAGCAGGGTTTTTTTGTCGAAATTGCCTGGCACCTTGGCGTTGATTTTTTCGCACAGCTCGACGTAAGGCTCGTAAGCCAGCACCTGGAAGCAGGTGTGGGTCAGCTTGTTCAGCTGTTCGGTCACGGCAGCAATGATTTTCGGGTGCACGTGACCGGTGTTCAGCACAGCGATACCGCCGGCGAAGTCGATGAATTCACGACCTTCAACGTCAGTCACGGTCGCGTTCTTCGCGGACTCGGCGAAGATCGGGTGAATCTGGCCAACACCACGGGGTACAGCAGCGGTACGGCGGGCCATCAGTTCAGCGTTAGTCTTGCTCATTACAGTCCTCATTCGCCGCTCATCGGGCGGCGTGGTTCAAGGATTAAGCGGGAGGAAGCGACGGTGGCAGCATGCGATGATCGACTGCCACGGCGTTCCCGGCCGCAGAGAAAATTCCGGTTTGAAACGACGCAAAGGGACAGCGCTCTCGTGCCCTTTGCGTTTGCAGCGATCCCTTTCCCGGCTTAGATGCCCAGGCAGAGGTATTTGATTTCCAGGTAATCTTCGATGCCGTACTTGGAGCCTTCACGGCCCAGGCCCGACGCCTTGATGCCGCCGAACGGCGCGACTTCGTTGGAGATCAGCCCGGTGTTGACGCCAACCATGCCGTATTCCAGGGCTTCCGCCACACGGAACACACGGCCCAGGTCACGAGCGTAGAAGTACGAGGCCAGACCGAACTCGGTGTCGTTGGACATCGCGATCACTTCAGCTTCGTCTTTGAAACGGAACAGTGGGGCCAGCGGGCCAAAGGTTTCTTCCTTGGCCACGGCTGCGTTTTTCGGCACGTTGGTCAGGATGGTCGGCTCAAAGAAGTTACCTTCCATTGCCTTGCCGCCCGCCAGCACAGTGGCGCCTTTGGCCACGGCGTCAGCGATGTGTTCTTGTACCTTGGCCACGGCTTTTTCATCGATCAGCGGGCCCGTGGTGGTGCCGTCTTCCAGACCGTTGCCGATCTTCAACTTGGCCACTGCCACTTTCAGCTTCTCGGCGAATGCGTCATAGACCGAATCCTGAATGTACAGACGGTTGGCGCAGACGCAGGTCTGGCCATTGTTGCGGTACTTGGAAATGATCGCGCCTTCAACGGCCTTATCCAGATCCGCGTCGTCGAACACGATGAACGGCGCGTTGCCGCCCAGTTCCAGCGAGACTTTCTTGATGTCCTTGGCGCATTCGGCCATCAGCTGACGACCGATTTCGGTCGAACCGGTGAAGGACAGCTTGCGCACGATCGGGTTGCTGGTCAGCTCGCTGCCGATGTCGCCGGCGCTGCCGGAAACAACGCTGAACACACCGGCAGGAATGCCGGCACGCTGGGCCAGCTCAGCCAGTGCGAATGCGGAAAATGGCGTTTGCGAAGCAGGCTTGAGCACCATGGTGCAACCGGCAGCCAGCGCCGGGCCGGCCTTACGGGTGATCATCGCCGCCGGGAAGTTCCACGGGGTAATGGCCGCGGTCACACCGATTGGCTGCTTGATCACGATCAGACGCTTGTCCGGCTGGTGGCCCGGAATCACGTCACCGTAAATGCGCTTGGCTTCTTCGGCGAACCACTCGATGAACGAAGCGGCGTAAACGATTTCGCCCTTGGCTTCGGCCAGCGGCTTGCCCTGCTCGAGAGTCATCAGGCGCGCGAGGTCGTCCTGGTTCTCGATCATCAGTTCGAACCAGCGACGCAGCTTGCCGGCACGCTCTTTGGCGGTCAGTGCACGCCAGGCCGGCAGCGCTTTGTCAGCGGCTTCGATGGCACGGCGGGTTTCGGCCGCGCCCATCTTCGGCACGGTGCCGAGGATTTCGCCAGTGGCCGGGTTGTTGACCTTGATCGTCTGACCGTTGTCCGCATCGACCCAAGCGCCATCAATGAAGGCTTGCTGGCGGAACAACTGGGTGTCTTTAAGCTGCATGTCGGCTTTCCTTAACAGCACCGCGGCCTGCGCGGAGCAAATTATGATTGTAGAAAGGCGCCTCGCAAGGCTGCCGTCAGGGAAATCAGTGACCGGGTGAGGCGCATAAGACAGTGCACGACTCGAAACACCTGCGCTTCAACACCCCATCAACGAGCGTTTGAAATCTCAAACGGATCCTAGGAGCAAAGGGGTTAAAGGACAATAGGGCGTTCGAAAAAAAGAACAAAAACGGCGTGTTTGTGGAAATTTTCAGATCAACGAGCAAAAAGCCCCCGCCGCAGGAAAACCGTAGAACAGCCCCGCGAAAGCGCCAAGCGAGGGTTTTGCAGGACGTTACCGTTTTATGGAATGCAGCGGACTTATCCCGACACGCGCACTGACAATACGCCCCAAAACCCAGCATGGACGCCCCGAGCCGACCTAGGTATGATGTCGCCCGCTGCACCAGTAGCTCAGCTGGATAGAGTACTGCCCTCCGAAGGCAGGGGTCGTGGGTTCGAATCCCGCCTGGTGCACCACGAATAGAAATGAAAAAGCCCCGGACTGTGATGGTCCGGGGCTTTTTTGTGGGCGTTGGTTTTTTCTGGCAAATGATTACGCAAGGCTTGGACAGATGGGGCAGTTGTCAACTTAGAGTTGACAACTGCCCCAGTCGACGGATTAAACGTCATCTATGGAATCTTCGGCATTTGCCGCCCATGACTGAAGCTTCTACCTTACTCTGCGATTCTTGCGATTGCGCTACGAGATGCCGGTCGGGAAAAACTAGCAATCGCATACGAAACTCAAAAACCAAGTAGGTGATATGACCAAAATGTGGATGATCCGTGGCGAGTCTGGTCGCCTGTACGATGATTTCCGTGAGCGCGGCGTGGTCGCAATCGGATGGTCACAGCTCGCACCGCTGGCGAAGCCCGGCATGTCGCGCAAGGAAGTCACTCGCCTCTATCAAGACATTGAGCCCAACATCAAACCCGGCACAGCCATATCAGGTGCATCGCAGGTTTGGCGCTTTATCAATGAAATTCAGCCCGGCGATTGGGTCGTTACTTACTCTCCCGCCAACCGCACCTATCTCGTCGGCAAGATCACCGGTGATTTCAAACATAACCCTGATTTGGCCGACCTCGGCATGTCACTGACACGACCAGTGCAGTGGATCGATCAAGAAGTCGACCGCGACAGTCTCACCTCGGCGAGCAAAAACAGTCTCGGCTCAACACTTACGGTATTCGTCGTTCCAGACTTCGCACTGCAAGAACTAAAAGCGATGGCAGCTGGAAACAAGCCTCCTGCGCTACCGCCAGTTGAAGAAGAATATCCGGATAGCGATCCGCTGGCAGGTATGGAAAGTCTGGCGCTTGAACGTATCAAGGATTTGATCAGCGCCCTGCCGTGGGACGATATGCAGGACCTTGTCGCCGGGATTTTGCGAGCGATGGGTTACAAGACACAGGTTTCTCCAGCCGGCCCTGATCGCGGCAAAGACATCATCGCTTCGCCGGATGGTTTCGGATTCGAGAATCCACGAATCATCGTCGAAGTTAAGCACCGCAAAGAGCAGATGGGCAGTCAGCAGATCCGCAGCTTTCTTGGTGGACGGCATAAGGATGATCGGGGGCTCTATGTCAGTACTGGTGGTTTCAGCAAGGACGCTTACTACGAAGCTGAGCGAGCCAACGTGCCGCTGACGCTTTGGACGCTGGATAACCTGGTGCGCGCGTTGATTGAACATTACGGGCAGACGGATTCGGAGACCAAGCGGTTGATACCGCTAAAGATGACGTACCTGCCTGTTGCTGTCTGACACGCTGATGTTCTAACTCTCGAACGATACCCGACCAGAGTTTCCAAACTGGGCAACCATCAAGTAAATCTTGACGGTTCGAGCCTCGTACTTGAGTCGGGTCAGGTAGCTTCTTGGGTAGTTTCTGAGGTGGTTTCTTGGGTAGTTTCTTGGGTAGCCCCAAGAAACTCGACCGTTGTTTTTCTAGCATCACTGTCCGACCACCCCCAGCACTCAGTAGTTTGACGGTGGTGGAGCTCCACGGTTAACCGTCACTCCGTCGTCCAGTCAAACTCGTCATAATCCTCGTCTTCGTCTTCGTCTTCCTCTTCATCCCCAACCTCCTCAAAAACGTCGTCCTCATCTACAACGTCTTCTTCCTGCTGGCTCAGCAGAAACTCCTTACGCGCTTCAGTAATCGCGCGCCGCATGTCCTCACCCTTTTGCGGGCAATTGAGGAGTTGGGCGATGCGGTCGATTTTTGGTGCCACGGTGTTCTCCAGCGATTCAGCTATGGCCCGATAGTGCGCGTTTTTGCGGGGCAATGCCAAATGGCTGGGCGAACAGGCGGTCAGTTCTTCTGGATTTTTTCCAGTAGGGCATCAAGGTCGGCGTTCGGGTAGCGTTTGTGCAGGTTGTTGAACAGTGCATCGGCCGCTTGCGATTGGCCGGACTCGCGCAGACGCAGGACTTCGCGCAGTTGGGCGTCGAGGCCGTTGGCCGGGGCGGCAGCGCGTTGGCTGGATTGGGCTTCGTCGACGAGGATGGCTTTGCTCTGCATTGGCGCGGTCATGTCCACTATCGGCGCGGGGCCGGAAAAGGCGCCAGCAGGAGCAGCGAATGCTTCCGGTGCTTGTTCGCGCGCCATGGGTGCGGCGGGTTTCGCAGCCGGGGCATAGTCGAATTGCGGCTGCGGCTCGGGGGCGCGTTGCACCAGCGAGAGCATCAGTGCGACGCCGACGAGGCTGGCGAAGGCGACTTGCCAGCGCGGTTTGCGGCAGGTGTCGAGCCAGCGTTGCCACAGGCTTGATTTGCGCACATGCGCTTCGCGGTGAGCAGCGTTGAGGATGAACGCATCAAGGTGCGCCGGCGGTTCAGCATTGTGCTGTTCGCGCACATGTTTGATCACAGGATCTTCGGGTGTCTGGCGGGCGTCAGTCATGTCAGTACCTCCTCTGCCAGCAGCCGACGCAGTTTTTGCTGGGCGTAGCGCAAGCGGCTTTTGACGGTTTCCAGCGGCGTGTCGGTAAGGCTGGCGATTTGTGCCAGGTCGAGGTCGCCGTGGGCGCGCAGCAGGAACACTTCGCGCTGGTCGGCGGGCAGGGTTTGCAGGGCGGTTTCCAGGCGCTGACTGTTGCGGCTGAGGCTCAGCAACTGTTCGGGATCGGTCGCCTCGTCGCTGACAGCGTGCGCTTGTTCGTCGTAACTGTCGTGCAGCGGTTGATGGGCGCCGTGCTTGCGCCAGTGGTCGATCAGGCGGTTGCGGGCAATCTGGAACAGCCATGTACGAAAGGTCGCCCGGCCTTGTGGCTGACTGGCGCTGCGGATCAGGCTCAGCCAGGTTTCCTGGAAGACTTCGTCGGCCATTTCCGCTTTGCCGCTCAAACCGAGCAGAAATCGATAAAGGCCCTGACGATGACGGGCGTACAAGGTCTCGAACGCCGCGCCGTCGCCCTCGCGATAACGCGCCAGCAGCGATTCATCGCTGCTGGCGGCCGGGCTGTCGGGCGACGCAAACAGCTGACTGATGAAGCCTTTCAGACGACTCACTATTCAATCCGTCGCTCAGTGGCCAGTGCATTCGATGCGGTTGAGGTGCGCAGGCTCTGCGCCAGTTCGACCAGTTGCACAAACTCGTTACGCAGGCCAAAACGATCATCGCCCCGCGCGCCACGGGCCAGCGCTTCGGTGTCTTTCAAGCTGAAGTCGCCGGTATAGCGAGCGTCCTTGAGTTGCTGGGAAAACGCAGCGACGGCGGCGGCAAAGCGCAAATCCTCGCTGGCCGTTGCGACTTGATTGGCAATCGGCCGCTCGATCAGCAGACTTTTCCCACCTTCGGGCTGTTGATAACGCACACGCAGCATCGCCAATTCCCCGTTCTTTTCGGCAACAGCCGCACTCGATTTGCCGTAGCGCAGCGCTTCCAGCCAGCCCTTCTCGCCTGCCGGAACAATTTCATACAGTGCGGTCACCGTGTGTCCTGCGCCGATTTCGCCGGCATCGACTTTGTCATTGCTGAAGTCCTCACGCTTGAGCGCACGGTTTTCGTAGCCGAGCAGGCGATATTCGCTGACCTGCGCCGGGTTGAATTCCACCTGCAATTTGACGTTTTTCGCCACCACGGTGAGGGTCGAGCCGAGTTGATCGACCAAGACTTTGCGCGCCTCGCGCAGGTTGTCGATGTAGGCGTAATTGCCATCGCCGGCATCGGCCAGTTGTTCCATCAAGTGTTCATTGTAGTTATCCACACCAAAACCCAGGGTGGTCAGGGAAATACCGGTTTTACGTTTATCCACAGCCATTTGTTTAAGGCTGTCGAAGTCGCTGACGCCGACGTTGAAGTCGCCGTCGGTGGCCAGGAGGATACGGTTGATGCCTTTGGGGATAAACGCCTGTTGGGCCATTTGATAGGCCAGTTCGATGCCCGAGGCGCCAGCGGTCGAGCCGCCTGCGGTCAATTGCTCGATGGCGGTACGAATCCTGGCTTTTTCCCGTCCGGAAGTCGGCTCCAGCACCACGCGCGATTCGCCCGCATACGCCACCAGCGACACGCGATCCTGATCACGCAACTGATCAACCAACAACTTCAGTGTGCTTTTGACCATCGGCAGCCCTTCGCGGCGATCCATCGAGCCGGATACGTCCACCAGAAACACCAGATTGGCCGGAGGCAGTTCGGCCACAGCGCGGTCGGAAGCCTTGATGCCGATACGCAGCAGCCGCGTATGCGGGTTCCACGGTGAAACCGCCAGTTCGGTGGTCACGCCAAACGGCGAGCCGTCGCTGGGCAATGCGTAGTCATAGGGGAAGTAATTGACCATTTCCTCCAGCCGCACCGCACCTTCCGGCGGCAGGCGTCCCTGATTCAGCAGGCGGCGGACATTGGCGTAAGCGCCGGTGTCGACGTCGGCGCTGAAGGTCGAAACCGGCGTTTCGGCGACGCTGTGGATGGGGTTGTCGACCAGCGCTTGATATTGCTCGCGCTGCTCGTCGCGATAGCCTTGTGGATAACTTTCACCCGCGGGCATCGCTGCGTAACTGGCAAGCAGAGCCGGGCGAACACTGCGCTTGGCCATCGCACTGTCGGCCAGAACCGCCTCATGTTGAACCGTAGTCTGGGCCGGCGCGGGGACAGCCACGGATTCCGGATTGGACGAAACACCGCAACCGGCGATGGCCAACAGCACGCCGACCGCAGCAGGTCGCAGAAAAGGCAGGGAACGGCACATGGGGGCTGACCTCGGGATGAAATTGATCATTCATCCACTGAGACGGGCAGCCCTTTCAGATCGGGTTAAACGCGCTGAAAAAAATTTCAGCGGTGATAACGTCGCACCGCGCTGCTGTTGCGCAGCACATGGCCTTTGATTTTTTCCATCAGCTCGGCGCGGGTCAGACCGGCCGGCAATGCGTCCGGCGCCAGATCCAGTGCGTAGATCTGGATGATGTAGTGGTGCGCGCTGTCACCCACCGGTGGGCACGGCCCCATGTAATGGGTGTTGCCCTTGCTGTTGGTGCCGCCAATGCCTTCGAAGGCGGATTTGGCGCCGACACCGGCCGCAATCTGGTGAGTCGTGGCTTTGATGCCGTAGTGAATCCAGTGATCGACGCCCAGACCTTTCTGCCCATCCGGGTCGTGCATGACAATTGCGTAGCTCTGGGTACCGGTTGGGCCGGCGTTCCAGCTCAGGGCCGGCGACTGGTTCTTGCCGCCGCAACCGGCCGCATCGCTGGCCGCTGCCGAGGTGAACAGACGGTTATCGGACACGCCAGGAATGCTGAGGGTGAAACGCTCCTGGGCCTGCGCCGGAAACTGCACGCAAAGGGCAACGGCAGCGGCCGCCAGCCAAGGGTTGAGAGAGGTCAATCGGGTCATTCCGGGAGCACCTTGTGCAGTGAGGCCGTCGTCGGCTTGCAAACTATAGCTGTACCGTTCGTGCCTTGGCAGTGGCAATTGGCTGAACCTCGCACTGTTGCGCCAACATCGGTCTGTTTGGCAGAAACGGTGTGGTGGTCGCCGCCGTGGCCTGCGAAGAAGTGCGGGCCATGGCGATACTGGCCGAGCGAATGAAACAGCCGCTACCGATCACAGGGGCCTGACAGTTGATTCGCGAAGTCAGGTCATCCGGTTGACCGGCTCACGGTTACCTGATCGTTCCCACGCTCCTGCGCGGGAACGCAGCCCGTGACGCTTCGCGTCACTGGACGCAGAGCGTCCCTAGAGGCATTCCCACGCGGAGCGTGGGAACGATCGAAAAGCATGCGCGGGCTTCAATCCATTTACCGGGGCATAGGCTCGCGATTCTCATCATCCTCAGCATGCAAAAAGATCACTCGCGGGTGCTCCAGCGGTGCCAGGGGTGGCGGCAATTCACCCTGCTGCACCGGCCAGAAATGCGTCACCACATTACTGATGTCGCCTTCCTGATCGTTGTGAATGGTCATCACCCCCGGGGTGCGTAGCTTCTGCAAGCGGTCATCGCAGAGTTTGAAACTCTTGCTCAGGCCCTCATCATCGACCACCGGCGCCGGCAGTCGGCGCTGGGCGAAGCTGCGGCTTTTGCGGTGCTGGTAACGTGCCCAGGCGATGAGGATCAACGCATTGACCACCGCCACCCACAGATAAATCTGCAAGGTGCCAAGCACATCAAACGCTGCGCGATCGATCCGCGCCACACCCTCAAGGGGTTCGATCAGTGGCCACAAGCCTCGCACCAACAGATACAGCACACCAACCCAGGCGATAACGGTGAAGATCACATCGATCACGACCAGAAACGGCCGTTGGCGAGTCCGGATGATTCTCATTTGATGACCTCCTCTTCGTCGTCCCCGATCGGCTTGATGCCACGGTCAGGGCTGACCCAGCGCGCACGCTTCTGATGTTGGCCAAACAGCACCTTGGGAAAACTGACCAGCGTGGTCAGCAGGCTGACGAACCAGAACGCAATCGGATACCAGACCACCCAGAACATGGTCTTGCCCAACCCCGGCTCGTAGCGCCGGTCAATGATGATGCTGACGGCAAACTGCACCAGGCAGACAAACGCCAGCAACAACCCGGTAAACGCCGGCGGCATCAGGTGATCCACCGCGATGGCTTCCGGCATGACCACAAACTTGCCGACGCCCCAGAAGATCACCGACAACAGGAAAGTGAAGGCCCAACCGGTCGACAGGCAATACTCGAACAGCAGCGGCCACAGGTATCGATGGCGGTACTGCCAGATCCCGCGAATGTTTTTGAACAGCACCTCGGCGCCGCCCTGCGCCCAGCGCAGGCGCTGCTTCCACAGCCCACCGAGGGTTTCCGGCATGAGGATCCAGCACAGCGCGCGCGGCTCGTAGAAGATGCTCCAGTGATCGAGTTGCAGCTTCCAGCTGATGTCGATGTCTTCGGTGATCATGTCCGGGCTCCAATAGCCGACCCGGTGCAGTGCCGTGCGACGGAATGCGACGATCACGCCCGACACCGTGAAGATCCGCCCGAACACCCGTTGCGTGCGTTTGATCAGACCGATGATCGACGAGAACTCACCGACCTGCACCCGCCCGACCAGTGTCGAGCGCGTACGAATCCGTGGGTTGCCGGTCACCGCGCCCAATCGCGCATTGTCGAGCATCGGCGCGACCAGATAGGCCGCGGTGTTCGGCGCCAGCAGCGCATCACCGTCGATACACACCAGATACTCACTGCGTGCCGCGATGGCGCCCATGCGCAGGGCGACTGCCTTGCCCTGGTTTTCCGCCAGGTGCAGCACCCGCAGCCGTGGGTCTTCCTTGGCCAGCCTGTCGAGCACTTCGGCGGTGTTGTCCTTGGAGCCGTCGTTGATCGCGATGACTTCGATGTTCGGGTAATGCTGCGCCAGCGCCGCATGGATAGTGTCGGCAGCGTTGTCGCCCTCGTTGTAGCAAGGGATCAGGATCGAGATCAACGGCTCGCCCGCCAACGGCGGCGGCAGGGTGTCGTCCTTCCATGGCCAGTGGCGTTCCCAGTGCAGCCAGAAATACAGGCCACCGGCAATCCACAACCCGGACATGAACAACGGGTAGAAGAACACGAAGTCCATCAGGAACTGGCCGGTAACGAGGAAAATCAGTCCCAGCGGCACGCCGAGGACGAGCGCCAGAACAAGCAGGGCTAACAGTCTATCCAGCATGTCATGGGTTCCATTTATTGGAGAGCGCAGGCCGAACGGTTTTCAGGTCCGGCAAGTTGTCGAGAAAGTTGTCCGGGTAGTAACCAAAACTGGTCGCGCCCTGACGCTTGAGGCGACCCATCCAGTCGGCCAGATGCGCGCCATCGATGTCGGCCTGATCCTTTTTCGTCCAGTCACGGGCCTGCAATTCGAACACGGTGCGATTCAGGGCTCCGGGGCGTTTGCTGACGGTTTGCACCAGCGTTTCCAGCCATGGACCGGACTGTTCCTGCGTCTGTTTTTCCATCAGTGGCATGGCCATCGGCGCCGTCCAGTCATAGGTGGCGAGGAAGTCGTCGAGGTTCTGTGCGTACCATTCTTCGCTGTGTGGATTGAGCATCGGCTCGGCGAAGATGTTGCGCGCGGTCTGCACCTGCGGGCCACGAATGGCGCGGACTTTGGCAGTGAGCTCGTTGGTGAAATCGATCAGGTAGCGGCTCTTGAACCGCGTCCAGCGCTGCATCGCCGCCGGGTCATCACGCAGTGCCGCGATCGAAGCCGGCATGCCGTTGGCGGCGTATACCTTCAGGGCTTGCGGGCCGGCATCTTCGAAGTCCGAGAGCACTGCATCATCGTGGTAAAGGATGCCGTCGACCGAGGTCAGGCGCGCCACGTCTTCGTAGATTTCGCCGATGATCCGCCGGACTTCCGGATCGAACGGCGACAGCCGTTTGTACTGATCAGGAGCGACCGAGGTGATACCGGTTTCCGGGTCCCAGCGGGTGACGCGCGGCAGCTTCGAGTCGAGGCCGAAACTCAGCACCGGCATCCACGCAAAGACTTTCACATGAGCACGGGTGCGCAGTTGCCAGGCGACGCGGTCGAAAATATCCGCACGGACCGGTAAGTGACGGTTGGGGAAGTACAGCGAGTGCACCAGGCCGTCGCCCTTCGGATCGGCGAAGGCTTGCAGGAATACGGTGTTGGCGCCCATGTCAGCCATGCGCTGCACCAGTTTGCCGAGGTTGATGTCCTGCTGCGCCGGGTCCGGGTCGTAAACATTGTCCAGATCGACATGCACCACGCGCATGGCGAAATCCGCCTGCGCCGACACAATGCTGTTGGCGAAATGCGTGCCGTCAGGATCGGAGGCGACGAGGAAGCGCGGGCTGCTCATCAGGTTGTCGAGGGCATCGAGACCGTCGTCGAGGGTCAGGGCCATTTCGTAGCCCTCCTCGCCCACCACGGTCAGCGAAGTGCCGTCCGCCGCCCCGTACGGCCAGACCCAGACCCGCGGTTTGTAACCGGTGGCTTTGCGGATTTTTTCCGAGATGTTGTTTACGTCGGTGCGAATCCGCGCCTGGAAATCGGCCTCGGATTCATAGCGTTTGCTGACCGGATCGTAACGGCGGGTCGCGGCGGCGGGCTGCAGGTTGCCCTGCGGGTTGGCAAGAATGCCTTTGTGGTTGGCATCGGTGTGGGCGGCGATTTCCACCAGTCCAGACTTGGAGATCTCGCGCACCTGATCCCAGGTCAGGAAGTCGGAGCGCGCACGTGGCGCACCGGCAAAATCCACCGGCTGATTCAGCGGCGTATCGACCCAAGTGCCAACCGGCGCCAGCAGCGCGTGCCAGTTATAAGCGCGCAGCACCGGCAGCACACGGGTGTAGAAACTCGAATAGCCATCGTCGAAGCTGAGCAGAATCGCCTTCGCTGGCAGCTCCGGGCCACCCTTGCGCGCGGCCATGATCTGATCGACCGTCACCGGTTTGTAGCCGTTTTCCCGCAGCCAGGCGAGCTGCTCGATCATGCGCTCGGTGCGCACCGCCACCACGGCCTGATCGGGGTCGCGATCCTCGACATCGTGATAGGCGATGCCCAACACATGGTTTTTCGGCCACGGTTTTTCGCTGGCCGCCACCGGGCGCTCGGACGGAGGGGCGAAGGCTGGGGCTTGCTGGGCGCAGGCGCTGACCAGCAGCGCTCCCAGCAGAAGGATGAAACGCGAAATAAAGGGCATCTTCAAACTCTTCTAGAAGCGGAAAGTGAGGTCGACGAGCAAACGCAGATCGGTCTCCCGATCACCGTCGTAGGGCCGGTTGATCACACTGAGCAAACCGCCCACCTCGAATACGTCGTTCCAGGCATAACGCTGGCCGTAGCCGAGCAACGCCATGCCGCCGGTACCGTGATCACGCTGGCTGTACGTTCCCGCACCGGCCTGGAACTGCTGGCTCCAGGACGTTTCGTAGCGGTGGTAAAGGACGTGATTGACGTTGACCAGTGGCATCACGCTGAAGTCCGACTTCGGATTGAAGTACGGCACGTCATCGGATTTGGAGTTGTGGCTGGTGCCGACTTCCAGCCCCGCGTCGACCTGCACGTTCGGCGCGCTGTAAACGCCCTCGCGACCGGTGAGCAAGGCTTCGACGCGATTGTTGCCGTCACTGAAGTGCGACGGACTCACCGACAGCCGCCACTCGCGGCTTTCGTTGGCGCGCCAGCGGATGAACCCGCTGCCGCCGTTGGCCTTGATGTCGCTGTTGAGCGCACGCAACGGCGTCTCGGCCGACAGGTATTCGAGGCTGCCGCCGTACTGCCAGTGGTCGTTGATGTCGCGGGCGATCGCCAAACGTGCGCCCTGTTTGTCGCCGAAGCCGTAATTGTGATTGGACACTTCGGCTTCAAGCGTCATGTCACGAGTGCGACGCTCCAGACCGACACGCTGAAAACGGTGATGGCCGGTGCCTTCGGCGAAGTCGCCGGTGGCATATCCCGCGCCGGCGAACACGCGCCAGTCTTCATTGATCAGTGGACTGTACAGGGTGGTCTGGATACCGAAATCGCGGCTACCGCTAACCGCTCCGGCGTTACCACTGCCGCCGCCGTTGGCCTTGCCGCCGTAGGCTTCGACGCGCAATTCGGACATGTCATGGACTTCACGTTCGCGGGCCAGACGTTGCACCTGACGGTTGTCCGGATAGCGCGCCACCACGTCGTCGGTCAGCGCGTCCATCTGCCGCCATTCCTGCAGGTCCATGGCGGTGCGCGCCTGAGCGATTTCCAGACCCATGTCGCGCGGCGTCATGCTCTCGGTTTCCTTGAGCTGCATCTCGGCGCGACGCGGCCAGTTGCGAGCCAGGTACAGATCGGCCTGGGCCAGCCGCAAGCCGAT
Organism: Pseudomonas baetica; assembly: GCF_002813455.1. NCBI lineage: Bacteria > Pseudomonadati > Pseudomonadota > Gammaproteobacteria > Pseudomonadales > Pseudomonadaceae > Pseudomonas > Pseudomonas baetica. The sequence continues at coordinate 3,212,317 of NZ_PHHE01000001.1, forward strand.
GTTGCCCGGCGCCTGATCGACAAGCGTCTGCAAGCGCTCCTCGCCGTGGGGCAGGTCGGAACCGTAGGTGCCGGCCTGCGCCGCGAGTTGTTGCGCGTCCATCCATTCGTCATTGGGGTTGCCGATCGGCAAGCCCTTGAGTTCGATGCGTGGGCGCTGGGACTTGGCTGCGTCTTCGGCAACCTTGCGTGCCTCGTCGGCGCGGTCGCTTTCCAGCAGCGAGTAATACAGTGCAGTGGTGTCTTCGAGGCGATCACCGACATCGGCGTCCGGTGCCGCCAGCACCTGACGGTAGAGGTCAGTGGCGATTTCCGGCTGACGTTGATCGAGATAAGACGCCGCCACCCAACGCAAGGCGTAGGTCGGAATCTTCACGCCTTCGCCTTGCAGCTTCTGGTATTCGCTGATGACGTCGGCGGTGCGCGCGCGGGCCTTAAGCGCGCCCATGCGGTCGATGCGCCAGCGGATCACGTCGTCGTGAGCGCTGGCGTCGGGCGTCCAGGTCGCGAGCAATTTGTCGTAGTCGGCCAACGCGCGGTCGGCGATCACATAACGTTCTTTTTCGCTGCGGGTGGCGAGTTCGGCGAGGCGCACGCGCTCGGCGGCCAAGTCGCCTTCGAGGCGGCGCAAAGTGACCGGATCGATCAGGCCCGGACGCTGATTGGCCAAGCGCAGCGCCGGTTCCGGCAGACGCGCTTTTTGCAGGGCGACCACGTATTCGCGGGCGACTTCAGGTTTGCTCCCGGCGCGGATGAACGCCTGATCGTATTCGAACAGGGCGTCATATTGCTTGCCGGCACGGTTGAGCGCGTAGCCAAGTGCCAGACGACGGGAAGGATCATCGGGTTTGGCCGCCACCAGCGCTTTGGCCCGAGTGACTGCTTCGTCGGGCTTGCCGGCGTCAGCCTGAGTCAGGGCCAGGCCCAGTTGCAGGTCTGCGTTGTCCGGTTCCAGCGCCAAGGCCTTGTTGTAGACCTGGGTCGCCTGATCCCAACGCTTGAGGTTGCGGTACGCGCGAGCAGTGGCGGTCAGGGCCTGAATCGGCAGCACGCGGTCACGGCCCTGGGTTTCATAGACCTGCACCACTTCGGCGTCGAGCCCGGCCCAACTGGCGATTTGCAGGTGATCGCTGATCTGCCCGGTGGTGGCCTGAGCCGGCGGCACCTGGCGCAGCACAGTCAGCGCAGGCGTGGTTTGCCCGGCACGGGCATCCCGCACCATCTGATCGTAGGGTGTGTCGGCAAACGCCAAGGCTGGCCAAAGCAGTTGGCTGCACAGCGCGACTCGAAACAAAGGGCGTAAACCACGATGCAATACGGGAACATCAATACGCGGCATTCGTCAGCATCCTTACATGGCCAGCCGGGTCGCAATGCCCTCCTTGCCCATTCGTAACGGGGCCGAGCCAGGAACGCTCAGCCAAGCTTAGTCAGGCAGTCTTGCATGCAAGCGTGGGCCAGTATCGAGAACACAATAATTGTTCAGAATCGTGGTACCGGCTAAGCCGGGATGCCGAAAAGCCGAACGCCAGACAGCAAAACGCCCGGCGTCTGCGGGTGCAGAGGCCGGGCGTTTCTATTGAGAGCGCAGTATTACTGCACTTGCGTGACGCCCGCGAACTTGCTCATCAGGAAGCCGACGAACTGCTCGACGGTCATCTTCTGGCCGTTGAATTCCACCTGATTGGCGGCGTAATGCAGCTTGGTCACGACGTTGGTGCCTTCCACGGTCGCCAACTGCGAGCCGACAGCCATGCCGGAGAACATATCGGCCGCGCCGGTAGCCCCATCGACGATGGCTTTGGCATCGGTCTGACCATCGAGCTGCGCCTGCACGCTGAGCAGATCAATCAGCATCGGCTTGGACACGGTGATGTTGAGGTCGAGCAACGCGATCAGCTGTTTGCCCAGTTGATCCGGCGGCAGATCCATCGATTGCGGTTTGGTCAGGTCGACCACCAGATTGGCGCGGCTTTCACCGTTGGCGGTTTTCAGCGAGAGATTTTCCAGCGCCACTTGCGGGCCGGCGGCCAGCAGTTTTTGCAGATCGGCTTTGACCTGGGCCGATTCGGCTTCGGTGAGGTTCAGTTCCGGTGCCGGCAGGCCGGCGGCGGTGGCTTCGGCGGCGGCTTTTTCGTACGGCTGCAATTTGGTCTGGTAAATCTGCATCAGCGACATCGTCGACGGAATGTCAAGGTTCTTCAGGCTCATGGCCATGCTGGCCGAACCGATTTTCTTGTCGTTGAGGGTGACTTCACCCACCTGATAGTCAGCACGGCCGGACGCATTGCTGCCGTTCTCTTCGGTGAGGTTCTTCATTTCGAAGTTCTTCACGCCGAGCACCGATTGCTTGGTGCCGAAGGTGGTTTTGCTGTTGGTCAGTTCCAAGGTGTTGCTGCCGGTGTAGTAGCCGTAGCTGCTCTTGGCGAGGTTGCTGGCCACGGTCAGACCGTTGAGTTCGATCTGTACCGGCGCCTGATCTTCAGCCACGGTCACCAGTTTCAGGCTGTCCATGTAGCCGTCAGCCTTGACCTTTTGCGCCTGGGCGCTGGCGGAGATGTTCAGGGTCAGGCCGGAGAATTTCAGGCTCGACTGCTCATCCAGCGCGGTTTCCAGTGGCAGCAAGTCGACGGTGCTGGTGGTGGATTCGTCGTAACCGATGTTGGTCACGCCTTTGAGCGGCGCGGCACCCTTGGTGGCGGCGAACCATTTTTCGGTGGCCGGACTCTTTTCCAGCTCGTAGTTGCTGGTGGCCATGACCGGTAGCCATTTCAGCGACACCAGACGCGAGAAAGGCAGCGGGCCATGCTCGATATGGTCGACAAATAGCAGCTCGACCGGTGCATCGCCGAACATCTCGCCTTCACCTTTGAGGCGATAGTGCGCGGTGCTGGTGAAGGTGTGACGCTCCAGCGACACCAGCTCCAGCGACGCGGTGCCGTTGGAACCGGCCATCGCGGTTTGCAGCTCTTTATTGGCATTGCTGACGGCGTTGTTCAGTACGCCCTCGATCTTGGTCCCGGTGTACCAGGCCCCGCCTGCACTGATCGCGCCGATGGCAACAACAATTCCGAGAAGCACGCCTGCTGATTTATTCATGAATGACCTGATCGATTTCCGTGGCTGAATAGTTGGTCGTCTTCCCTGAACCCGTGACCGGGTTACGGCTCGACTCCGCTGAATTTAGCGGTGGAGATTAGCACCGGGCGCGGGAGACGGCCCAATGTTTAAAGGTGAAAGAGTGTCTATGGGGAGTGTGGACAGTCGACAGGCGGGAAGAGTTTCGGTGTTTTTCAGTCCGCCTTCGCGAGCAGGCTCGCTCCCACAAGGACAACACTGTACCTGTGGGAGCGAGCCTGCTCGCGAAGGGGCCAGATGATTCAGCCAAAAATCAGGAATACTGAACCTCGATCTCATCGAGTTGATGATCAAAGCTCTTCAGCCGCGCCGTCCAGGTATACACCAGCACTTCAAAGTCCCGATCGATCACCGCCCCGCCCGGCCCATCGGCGCGTGGATCGCAGAAATCCAGTTGATAGCGCTCACGGGCCATGGCCGTGGCGACATCGGACAATTCACGGGCATTGTTCAGCCATTGCCAGCTCTCGCTGTCGATTTGCTTGTCGAGTTCCAGGCATTGCTTCTTCAGCGCTTCGAGGCTTTTTTCCAGCGGCGTGCCGGTGAGTTCGCCCATGACTTCGGCGAAGGTGCGGCCGGGTTGCCAGTAGCTGCCCCAGAAATACCGGTCGAACACGGTTTCGACCTTGCGCAGGGCGACTTTGGTGTCCCAGATCAGCACCAGGGTTTTGCCTTGTTCGAGTTGTCGCTTCTTCACCCGCTGAACCTGCAGCGACGCCCAGGCCACCACCACGATTGCCATGACCGCGATCAGCGCGACGGCACTGTCGAGGAACACCATGGCCTTGTCGATCTGGTGGGCCAGCATGATGCCGTAGAAATAGGTGGCCGAGAGCAGCACCAGGGCTACGAGGGCGCACCAGAAGCCGAGAGCGTAAGGGTTTTTCATTATTGGTTTCCCCTAGACCAGCGCTAGCAATGTGCGCTGAAGGGGCGCTTTGCACGGGGCGCCCCTTCAACACTTCAAAGCATAGCTATGGCCTCAGGGTTTGCTCGGGCTTGAGGCTTGCGTTCGTCCGCTTTCCCAACCGCCGCCGAGGGCGAGGAACAAATCGATCTGGCTCATGGCGACTTGCGTGTTGGCGGCGGCCAGTTGCGCGGTGACATCGGTGTAAGTGCGGGTCGCTTGCAGGTCGGCGAGGAACGACTCGCGGCCGGCCTGGAAGAAGCGGTGCGTCTGGTCGGCGGCCAGTTTCGCCGACTGCTCGGCATCGGCCAGTGCATCACGGCGTTGCAGCAATGCGCTGTACTGGGCCAGCCCGGTCTGGGTTTCGCGGATGGCGTTGAGCACCACGCCGTCGAAATGCGCCAATGCGCCCTGGGTCGATGCTTCGGCTTCGCGGATGCGCGCGCGGGCGCCGTTGGTCGGCACTTTCCAGCTCAGCGACGGGCCGAAGCCCCAGCGGTTGGTCGATGGGTCACCCAAGTCATCGATGAGCCCGACGGTGCCGATGGTCGCGCCGATGCTGATGTCCGGGTACAACTCGCCAGTGGCAACGCCGATTCCGGCGGTCGAAGCAGCCAGTCGGCGCTCGGCCTGACGGATATCGGGACGGCGCTTGAGCAGCGCAGCGCCGTCACCGACCGGCACCAATTGGGCGATTTTCGGCAACTCGGCACAGGTCGCGGTGCCGGCCGGTAACTGATCGACCGGTTTGGCCAGCAACATCGACAAACGGAACAGCCCGGCCTGGCGCGCCGCTTCATAACGCGGCAGCTCGGCGCGCAGGGATTTGAATTGGGTTTGCGAGCGGGTGACCTGGGTTTCATCACCACGTCCGGCGTCGCGCAAACGCTGGATCAGCGTGGTGCTTTGCGATTGCAGATCGAGGGAGTGCTGGGTAATTTCCCGTTCTTCATTGGCCGCGCACACCTGGGTGTAGGCGCGAACCACGTCGGCCACCAAAGTGATGCGTGCGGTGTCAGCCGCCGCTTGAGTCGCATCGGCGTTAGCCTTCGCGCCTTCGATACCGCGTTGCAGAGTGCCCCACAAGTCGAACTGATAAGACGCGCTGATGCCAATGTCGCCGACGTTATCCACCGGCACTTTCTCGGGCAGCAAGAACGCCTGACCGGATTCCTGCAAACGCTGCGCGCCCATCTTCACGCCTGCGCTCCAGCCGCCCGCCGCTTCGGCTTCGTCGACTTGCGCGCGAGCGCGCGACAGGTTCGCGGCGGCTACACGCAGATCCGTGTTGGAGGCCATGGCCTGCTGCACCAGTTGATCCAGTCGCGGATCCTTGTACAACCGCCACCAGTCCGCCGGCACCGGCGCCGACACCACCGGTTTGCCGGCCACGGCCAGTTCGCCCTGAAAGTCCTTGCGCTGGATCGCCGCATCATCGGGCACCTGATAATCCGGCCCGACCATCTGACAGGCCGAGAGCAGTGCGCCCAGCCCGGCGATCACCAGGGCCTTGTTCATTGCGCAGGCTCCTGCTTTTGCTCATCAATGATCGACACCGTGGCGGTGCGGCCGGCAATCATGCGGAAGTCTGCCGGTACATCATCGAAAGCGATGCGCACCGGAATCCGCTGCGCCAGCCGTACCCAACTGAATGCCGGGTTGACGTTCGGCAGCAGATTGCTGCCGCTGCTGCGGTCGCGGTCTTCGATGCCGGCGACGATGCTTTCGACGTGCCCGCGCAACTTGGCGCGGTCGCCGATCACGCGGATATCCACCGACTGGCCGACATGAATGCCGTCGAGTTTGGTTTCTTCGAAATAACCATCGATGTGGAACGAGTTGCTGTCGACCACCGACAACACCGGGCGCCCGGCAGTGACGAATTCCTGAGGACGCGGCGCGCGGTCGTTGACGTAGCCGTCCACCGGGCTGCGGATGACCGAGCGGTCGAGGTTGAGTTGGGCGCTGTCCACCGTGACCATGGCTTCGGCCAGCGCCGATTGCGCACGGGCGACTTTCGATTGGCTTTCTTCCAACTGCTCAGCCGGCACCAGATTGCCCAGGCCACGGTTACGCTTGGCTTCGCGCTGCGCCTGGGCGAGGGTTTCTTCACGATCAGCGACGGCAGCCTTGGCTTGACGCAGGGCCAGTTTGAAACGGTCCTGGTCGATGCTGAACAGCACCTGACCACGCTTGATCAACTGGTTGTCCTTCACCTCGACCTGCTGGATCAGCCCGGACACGTCCGGGGCGATCTGGATGATGTCGGCACGAATGTGGCCGTCACGGGTCCACGGCGCGAACATGTAATACATCACCATGCGCCAGACGAGGACAACGGCAAAAGTCACGATCAGCAGGGTCAGTACCACGCGACCGATGGTCAAAAACGGTTTTTTCATGTCATCAGGTATCGACTGAGTGAGTCCACGCCGTACAGCAGCACGGCGTAGAGGGCCACGTTGAACAATGCCCGGTGCCAGACCAGACGGTAAAAGTGCAGACGTGTCAGCACGCCATGCACCAGCAAAAACAGCACATAAGTGATGCCCATCAACACCAGCAGGGTCGGCAGGAAAATGCCGCTGATGTCCAGATCACCGATCATAGGGGCGCTCCATCGGGCAGCGGTTCTTCGGGCTCGGCGCTGGAGACGAATTCGACGCCGGGCAGCAACGCCAGACGCAAGCCGCTCAAGGCGTGCAACAGGTGTAGACGGGTTTCTTCATCGCCATGGCCATTGAGCGCACGGCGGGTGCGGTCCATGGTCATCAACAAACCGCTCGGCGCCGGCAGGCGTTCACCGGCCTTGAGGCAAGCGCGGAAATATTCGCCGACTTCAACGACCACTTGCTGCAGCAGCGTCTTCGGCACGCCGGTCACGCGTGGGGTATAAGCCAGCAAATCGAGCAAGTTCAGGCCCACCCGCACTTCACGCATGGCGATGCCGGTGTCCTGGCCGGTCAGGGCCAATCGCGGCAAATGCTGCATCAGACGATCAAGCAACTGCACGCCCAGCTTGCGGTGTTCGGCGAGGTTGGCCGGTTCGGTCATGTCGACGATGTCCTTCCAACTGAACCGGGTCAGGCGCTTGGCCGCCAGTTCGGCACCGAACGGGCGCGCCACCAGCGTCCAGATGAACGCGAACAACAGCCCCATCGGCCCCGCCAGGTTGGAGTTCACGAAGGCGAAAAAGTCCGCGTCGTAGGCACCCTGAATGCTGATGAACGATGAGGTGTTGACCAGCGTCAGGAGCATGCCGAGGTAGAAGCGCGGCTGCACCGTCAGTGTGCCGACGCAGATAAACGGGATGGCAAACGCCAGAACCAGCATCGGGAAGTCGTGCAGGTTCGGCAGAATCAGAAACAGATAGAGGCTGGCGAACAGCACCGACATACCTGTCCAGAAAAAGAACCGGTAGATCTGCGGCGCCGGGTCGTCCATCGAGGCGAAGAAGCTGCACGCCACCGCCGCCAGAATCACCGCACTGCCGCCATCTGGCCAGCCGAGCAGAATCCACAGCACCGAGGCGACGATGATCGCCAGAATGGTTGAGGCCACCGAATACAGCATCAGCCCACGGTCGATAAACGGCGTCAGGCGACCGAGACGCCAGTGGCGGTAGACCGCGCGCCAGCTGTCCTGGCGTTCGCACAGAATCGCATCCTGCAGACTGCGGCAGTCTTGCCACAGATCGATGAACTCGCCGAGACGGTACAAGGCATTGGAGAACAGCAATTGCTTGCGATCCTCCAGCGCTTGCGCACTCGGTTGCAGGGCTTCGAGCTGATCTTTCAGGGCTTGCCAGCGGTCGAGATCGGCGTCTTTGTGGCCCAGCCATTCACGGGTCGCGGTCAGCAGCGGCGCGAATTTTTCCACCAGTTCCGGCGTGCGTCGTTCGAGGGCGTAGAGCGAATCCTCCAGCGCATCGATCACCGGCAGCAGGTGGATCATCCGTCCGCGCAGCTCCTTGGTATTGCGCACGGTTTGCGGCCGCGAGCCTTCGTGCGGCAACTGGCCAATCATCAATTCGAGGCTGTTGAAACTGGCGACCATGGCCATGCGCAGCGCGGTCACTTCTTCGGGCTGCACGTCGCGGCTGAGGAATTTCAGGCTGTAGCTCGAAGCGTCGGCGAACCATTTGCCCACGGCGTCGTTGAACACCGGCGCCAGGCGTCGCGGCCAGAACATCGCACCGACCACGGCGGCGACGGCGATGCCGAGGAAAATCTCTTCGGTGCGCGCTTCCGCGACGTCCCACACCGCCAGCGGGTTATCCACCACGGGCAAGGCAATCAGCGGCAGCGTGTAGCCGGCGAGCATCAACGCATAGCTGTTGGCGGTACGCAGGTGCAGGGACAGGAACAGCAAAATCCCCGTCCACAAGGCGATAACCACCACCAGCACATACGGGCTCTGGACAAACATCGGCACAAAAAACACCGCCGCCGCCGCACCGAGAAAGGTGCCAATGGCGCGGTACAAGGCTTTGGAGCTGGTCGGCCCGAGAAACGGGCTGGAGACGATGTACACCGTGGCCATCGCCCAATATGGACGCGGCATCTGCATGAGCATGGCGATGTACAGCGCGAGCATCGACGCGGCAAAAGTGCGGACCCCGTAGAACCAGTCCCGGGCCGGCGGAATGCCAGTGAAAAAACCGTTCAAGAATTGACCACCAACGGCGGATTGGCCGCCTCAAAAGCCCGGAGTACGCGAAGCGTAGCCTCCAGATCACTCTGATCTATCCCTTCGAGCACTTCGTGACGCAAGCGCACCAGTTCGATTTCCACCGCTTGCACCAGTTCCCGGCCGGTATCGGTCAGGCTCAGGCATTTGGCGCGACGATCCTGCGCATCTTCAGTGCGGCAGACGTAGCCCGAATGGCACAACTGATCGAGTAGCCGCACCAGCGACGGACTCTCCATCCCGGCCGCCTGCGCCACCTGCACCTGGCGCACGCCCTCGCCCAAGCGGCCGATCATCAACAGCGGCACGGCGCAGGCTTCGGAAATTCCGTAATTGACCAGTGTGGTCTGGCAGATCTTCCGCCAATGCCTGGCGGCCACCACCATGGCACTGCTGATGTTCATCTGGAGAGCGTCGAGGGAATCGGACACGGGAAAATGCACACTGTTAGTTTGCTAACTATCAATATCGCATTGGTGGGGAAATTCAGTCAAGTTTTGAAACAAATTGGCTGTTCGCCGAAAGGAAGGAACACGCCGGGGTGTACTCAGCGCTTTTTTGCATTCGCGTACACACTGCTGCGCTCGCGTTTTCCTACCGCGACTACAGAAACGACGACTCGCACATCGATTACTTGATAGACCAATCTGTAACCAGAGGCCTTGAGTTTGATTTTGTAACAGTCCGGCATGCCATGGAGTGCATCCGCTGACACTCTCGGTAGCGCCAATCTTTCCGCGAGCTTTTTCTTGAATTGATCCCGGAGCGTGTGACCCAGCTTGTTCCACTCTTTATGAGCAGATGGCAGAAATTCCAGCTTATAGGTCATCCAGGCTTACCGAAACGGGCGTTTCATGGCTGCGCGAACGAACAATTTCAGCCAGCTCCAAATCATCAAGCCGCTCCATCATCGCTTCGTAAACATCGGCAGGCACCATGTAGCCCATGACGCGATTATGGTTCAAAACAGCCACAGCTCCGCCATGTGCGCCGCTAAGCACTGCTGTAGGGTTTTTCTTTAACTCGGAAACACTGACGGCCATATCGGCCAGAACACTTTGCATAATAAAGACCTCAATTGAGGTCGCAATACTGGTCCATTTTTAGCGCATCGACAACCGTAAACAGTCAGGCGCCAAGCGGGTGCCTGTTGGCTACCCCGCCCGCCCTTTACGCAACAACACATCCAACTGATCCACAACCTCCGCCCAATCGGCATCATCGAGAATCTCATCGCGCAAAAAATCCGCTTGGCTCTTCGTCCAGAAAAACGCATCGGCCAGATGCAGTTCGGGTTTGAGCGGAGAGTGGGTGGCGATGAATTGGTCGATGCTGGTGGGGTCGCTGTCCAGGCCGAGTTGGTCGAACAGGGATGGCAGACTGTGGGTAGGATTTTCCATTGCGCGATTCCTTGGAAAGAGTGGTGTCTGGAAAATTATTCGCGAGCAGGCTCGCTCCCACAGATTGATGCGATCCCCTGTGGGAGCGAGCCTGCTCGCGATGGCCTCAGTGGCAGCGCCGCAAAATTAATGACTCAACTCACGCACCTCGGCGTGCGGCACCATTTTCAGAAACGCGAGCATGCTCATGTGCAGCAGGTAGCTATGGTTGCCAGCCTCCAGGTAGACATCTTTCTGCCGGGGCAGGAGCGGGTCGATGACCATGTCCAGGCCATAGCAATCCCCCAGCGGCGGCACGGCGCCGCGTTCGCAGTCGTCGAAGATGTGCGCCAGGTTACTTTCGCGGGTCAGTTGCCATTCGCCGCTGCTGCGCACTTTGCTCAAATCCAGGTGCCGACTGGCAGGTAGCACGGCCATCAGGTAATGCCCGTGGTGGTCGTCGAGGATCACCGATTTCGCCACCCGTTCGGCGGGAACCCCCGAAACCCGCGCGGTTTCAAGGCTGCTGGAAGAGTGTCGGTGAGCGACGATGTCATATTCGCAATGCGCCCGGGTCAGGCTGCTTTGCACTTTTTTGGCCATTCGCATGATGCACCTCGGTGTTGCGCTGAACGTTGTTGCCGTGTCTTTGATTCTAGTTCGGCACACCGCTGGCGCAGGGAAATCCGCCCGCTGGACACATCCGCACATTGATCAACATTCAGCCTTGCGTGAGACTCATATGAGTCCACGACAGCGGGGGCCGCAATCAAGCCGGATTATTGGTCACGACTTCTGCCGGATACACCGACTCCCATCCCCCGCCCAGCGCCCGGTACAACCCGACCATCGCCAGCGAAACGCCGGTGGAGCTTTCCACCCACTGTTCCTGCGTCGCCAGCAAGGCGCCTTGCACGGTGAGGACGTTGACGAAATCGACCACGCCTTCGACATATTGCTGTTGCGCGGTGCGCAGGGCGATCTGGTTCTGGCGCACGGCTTCGGCGAGGCTGCCTGCGCGACGTTGGCTGGCGTTGTAGGCCGTCAGTTGATCGTCAATTTCGTGCCAGGCGCGCAGCACCGTTTGCTGGTAGCTGATCGCGGCTTCCTGTTGCTGGGCTTCGCGCAGTTGCAACATGCCGCGCAAGCGTCCGCCGTCAAACAGCGGCAAGCTGAACTGCGGGCCGATACCAAAGGCGCGCGAGCCCCACGAGCCGAAATCACTCAATTGCATGGCTTGCGAACCGAGGTTGCCGGACAGGGTAATACGCGGATAGAAATCACCCTTGGCCACGCCGATGTTGGCGGTGGCGGCGTGCAGTCGCGCCTCGGCCTGACGGATGTCCGGACGGCGTTCGGCCAGTTGTGACGGCAGGCCGATGGCGACTTTGAGCGGCGACTGCGGCACCGCTGCGTCTGTGGATAACGCCTTGGCCAGGGCTTGCGGTGGCTCGCCCATCAACAGGCTGATCGCGTTGATCAGTTGCGATTGGCGTTGTTCCAGCGCCGGCAATCGCGATTCGATGGCCGCAACTTGCGCAGCGGCTTCGGCAACGTCCAGGTCGGTGGCCACACCATCGTTCAGCCGCAGTTGCGAGAGATTCAGGCTGTGGCGAGCGACGTCGAGGTTTTGCTCGGTAACGGCTCGGGTATTCTGCACGCCGCGCAACTGGATGTAGTTCTGTGCGGTGTCGGCGAGGACGGCCAGCAACACGCCGCGACGGTCGTTCTCGGCGACTTCGAGGTTGGCGTCAGCCGCTTCGGTTTCCCGGCGCACACGGCCCCAGAAATCCAGCTCCCACGCGGCAGAAAAACCGGCGTCCCACAGATTGAAAGCGGAGTCACCGTTGTTTCCGGAAGGATCGTTGAGGCCTTCGCCGCTGTTGCGTTTGCGTGCATAGCTGCCGGTAGCGGCGGTGTTCGGGTAACGATCAGCACTGATCACCTGACGCGCCGCGCGGCTTTGTTGCAGGCGGCGGCTGGCCAGTTGCAGGTCGAGGTTGCTCTTCATCGCACGCTGAGTGAGGGCCGAGAGCTGCGGATCGTTAAAGACCTCCCACCAGCGTTCGTTCAGCGGTTCGCTGACGGCTCGGCTGGGGGCGGATTTGGCGGGTTTTGCCCAATCGGCGTTGTGTGTGGTTTCGGGTTTCTGGAAGTCAGGCCCCACTGTGCAGGCGCTGAGACTTACCGCGAGCAGGGCAGCCAAAGCGAGTTGCTGCCAGCGGCCTCTTCGCGAGCAGGCTCGCTCCCACATTTGGGAATGCGTTTCTCCTGTGGGAGCGAGCCTGCTCGCGAAGGCGTCAGTTCGTTCAAAGAAGCTCATCGCTGAGTCACCTCACGCACCGACGTCGCCGAGCTACGCGTATCGATACTCGCCTCCACCGACATCCCCACCCGCAGTCGCTCGGCCAGCGGCTGCCCCGGTGCCAGCACAATCTTCACCGGAATCCGCTGCACCACCTTGGTGAAGTTACCGGTGGCGTTATCCGGTTTCACTGCCGCAAAGGTCACGCCAGTGGCCGGCGCGATGCTTTCGACGCTACCGTTCAGGGCTTCTCCACCGAGACTGTCGACACGCACTTGCACTTGCTGCCCGGGCTGCACATCGGTCAGTTGCGTCTCCTGAAAGTTGGCCACCACATAGGCCTGCTGCAACGGTACCACCGCCAGCAGCTTGCTGCCCGGTGTCACATAGGCGCCGACGCGCACGGCGCGCTCGCCGACCATGCCGTCCTGCGGCGCGGTGATACGCGTGTAGGAGAGTTCGAAACTGGCGATTTCCAGCGCCGCTTGTGCGTGCTTCAACGTGCCTTCGGCGGCATCACGCTGCGCGGTGAGGACTTCGACCTGCTTGCGCTCGGCGGCCAGTTTTGCGCTTGCGGTGTCCAGCCGCGCGGAGGCCTGATCGATACGGGTACGGGCCTGTTGCGCGTTCTGCACGGTGCCGGCGCCGACGCCAGCGAGGTGGTTGTAGCGATTCAATTCCTGCTGGGCGAAGGCCATTTCAGCCTTGGCCGATACCACCGACGCCTGTGCCTGAGCGATCACCGAGGTCTGGCGTTCCAGCGTGGCTTTGGCGTTCTGCAACTGCGCACGGGCGACGAGGGTTTGCGCATCAGCCGCTTCGGCGGCAGCACGCAAATCGCGATCATCGATCAGCGCCAGCAACTGCCCGGCCTTCACCCGCTGGTTGTCTTCCACCAGCACTTCCTTGATGAACCCGGCCACGCGCGGCACCACCAAGGTGAAATCGGCGGAGACGAACGCATCGTTGGTGTTCTGCTGAGTACGTTTGCCAAACAGGCCGGGCACTGCCAGATACAACAGCACGCCTACAGCCAACGCTGCAGCGATAGCCACCGCAAGTTTTTGCTTTGCTTGAGTCGTCATAAAAATTTTCATTGTTCAGTACCGCAATCAGGTCGGTGCGCGCGGCGGGAAAATCCGCGTCGGCAGCCAGAAAATCAGCAGGATCAGCGCTACCGCAACGCCAGCCATGCACACATAGAGATCAGAAGACGTCAGCACCACGGCCTGTTCGTGCAGACGATGGGCAAGGCCCGGATCGCTGCGGTCGGCCAACGGCGAATTGCCGAGGCTGTCGACCAGCATGGTCGAGTGAAAATGCAGACGCGCCGTGGTCAGCGCCTCGAGCATTCCGGTGGCGACCACCGCCGCCAGACCTTTCACAGTGTTGAACCAGGCCGAGGCAAACGGCCCGTCCATTGGCTGGATGCTGCCGGTGGAGAGCATCAGCAGCGGCAGCACCGACATCGGCTGACCAAAGATCTGCAGCCATTGCAGGACGTAGAAATTGTCGCGAATCCACTCCGAAGTCAGCAGCGAGCCACCGAGGCAGGACAGCACCAGCATGCTCAAGCCAATCCCGAGCACCCAGCGGCAATCGACCCAGCGCAGGTTGCACAGCGCCGCCACCAACGGCAGCGCAATCAACTGCGGCAACGCTGCGATGAGCATGATCGGCGCGGTCTGCACCGGGCGATAACCCTGCACTTGCGCCAGATAGCTCGACGGAATCAACACCACCGCTTGCAGCACCACCAACACGCCGGCCAGGGTCATCAGCGCGAACGCCAGGTTGCGGATACCGAGCATCTGTAACTTGAAGAACGGAATCGGCTGCGACCACTCGTTGATCAGAAACGCCACCAGCAGCAGCGATCCGGAGCCGAGCAGCGCGCAGATCAGATTCGACTCGAACCAGTCCAGCCGATTGCCCTGCAACAGGCCGATCACCAGCATGCAGATTGCCGGAAAACCCAGCAGCAGGCCTTTCCAGTTGAACGCCTTGAGGCGCTCAAGGCGCAGCGGATCCTGCGGGATGCCGTAAGCCACCATGAGCATGGCAATCAGGCACGGCCCGATGATTTGCCAGAACGTCCATTGCCAGCCGATGTATTCGGTCCACAAACCGGCCAGCGGCGTACCGAGGCCCGGGCCGAAGGTGGCTGTCAGCGCGTAACCGGCCAGGCCATAAAGCTTGAAATTCGGCGGCAGAAATCGCAGGGCGACGGTCATCAGCATCGGCGGCAACGCGCCGCCAGCCAGACCTTGCAGGGTACGCATCAGCAGCAGGCTTTCGTAGTTCGGGGCGAATGGACTAAGCACACCGAGCAAGGTGAACAGACTGATCGCGCAGAGGGTGAAGCGGCGCAGCGAGAAGGTTACCGAGCACCACGGCGCGAACGCCATGGCTGCGACCGAGGTGGCGGTGTAGCTGGCCACCAGCCAGGTGCCTTCGTCGTAACCGATGTTCAGCGCGCCGCGGATGTCGGCCAGGGCGACCTTGGTCACCATCTCGTTCAGGCCCGATACCAGCACCGCGATCAGCACGCCGACCAGACCGATGATGATCCGTGCCCCGAACGCCGGTGGCGTGGCCGCCGTCGCCGGGCTGGCCGCGACCGTTGGCGCCGGGACCGTCAGGGAGGTCATGAATGCAAACTCCGGAGGGAAAAATACCGGAGCATATTAGTCGGGCTTAGTGCTGACGAAAATTGACTTATTGGCAGGTTATAAGTGCGCCTGACGCAGCAATGAGGATCCCCTGTGGGAGCGGACTTGCTCGCGAAAGCGGTGGGTCATTCAACCTGTGCATTGCCTGACACGACGCCTTCGGGAGCAAGCCCCCTCCCACAAGGATTCGGTGTGGCTTCAGGGTTGCGCGGCAAGCCAGGTCTCATCACAGCAAGTCTTGAGGGTTTCACGCAGCCAGCGGTGCGCCGGATCCTTGTCGAAACGCGGATGCCAGGCCTGAGTCAGCATCAACGTCGGCAGCGGAATCGGCAGATCGAACGAACGCAGTTTCAAGCCCAGTCGCCGCACACTCAGCAGCGCTTCCTTGGGCACCGGCAGGATCAGGTCGGAATCCGGCAAGGCAAACATCGCCGCATGGAAACTCGGCGCAATCACCGCCACCCGCCGCTCCAGACCCAAGGCGTTCAACGCCGTGTCGATGGGCCCGCGGGCGATGCCACGGCGCGACATGCTGATATGGGAGAACCCGGCGTAGCGCTCAGCGGTGATTTCGCCGTCGAGCAGTGGATGATCCTCGCGCACCAGACCAACAAAATGCGTGGAAAACAGGTTCTGGACTTTGACTTCCGGGGTCACCGGGCGGGTGTTGCTGACGCTCAGGTCGATCCGCCCTTCGCGTAGCGCTTCATCGTCGCCATCGCCTTCCGGGACAAAGCGCAGCTCACAGTGCGGTGCCTGCTGGTCGAGCGTGTCGAACAGTTTGCCGCCGTACACACCGATGAAAAAATCGTTGGCGCGGATGCTGAAGCGGCGGCGCAAACTGCTCAACTCCACGGTGTCCGCCGAGCGGAACAAAAGCGCAGCCTGTTCGACCACGTCGCGCACCTGTTCGCGCAATTCCAATGCCTTGGGGGTCGGCACCAGGCCCCGACCGGCGCGCACCAGAATCGGATCACCGATGGCTTCGCGAATCCGCGTCAGGGTCCGACTCATGGCCGCAGGGCTGAGGTTCATCCGCCGCGCCGCGCCAACCACGCTGCCCTCGTCGAGCAAGGCGTCGAGGGCGACCAGAAGGTTCATGTCCGGGAGTTGCATGCTGAGCACTCTTGGTTGATCTGGATTGATCTGCGCGCAATGCTAGCAAACATTCAGCTAATGAGGCGGTGGCCGGACCGACGCTTTCGCGAGCAGGCTCGCTCCCACATGGGAATGCATTTCAAATGTGGGAGCGAGCCTGCTCGCGAAGGGGCCGGTCGGAGCGCCACAAATCAGCGCTGCATACCCCAACGCTTCACCGTCACCCGCTCCAGCGTGTCAAACACCAGATTCTCCACCAGCAAGCCAATCAGAATCACCACCGCCAATCCGGCAAACACCTTGTCGGTATACAGCTCATTGCGATTTTGAAAGATGTACCACCCCAAACCACCCTTGCCACTGGTCGCGCCGAACACCAACTCAGCCGCGATCAACGTGCGCCAGGCAAACGCCCAGCCAATCTTCAAACCGGCAAGAATCGACGGCAACGCCGCAGGAATCAGGATGAACAGCACAAAACGCATGCCCTTGAGCCCATAGTTGCGCCCGGCCATGCGCAGGGTTTCCGACACACCGAGAAAACCGGCATAGGTGTTCAGCGCCAGCGCCCACAGCACCGAATGCACCAGCACGAAAATCAGGCTGTTCTGCCCCAGCCCGAACCACAGCAAGGCCAGCGGCAACAGGGCGATTGCCGGCAGCGGGTTGAACATCGACGTCAGCGTGCTTAACAGATCGCGACCAAACTGGGTCGATACCGCCAGCGTAGTCAGGGCGAAAGCCAGGACGATGCCGATCAGGTAACCCTTGAGCAGCACCACCAGCGATATCCACACCTTGCCCAGCAACTCGCCACTGAGCAGCCCGTCGTACAGCGCATGACTGGTCTGGACAAAACTCGGTAGCAGCAGATCGTTGTTCTGCACCCGGGCAACGATTTCCCACAGCACCGCGAGCAAAATCAGGATCAGGCTTTTGCGCAGCCAGCCCTGTTGCCACAGCCGTTGGCCGAGGGGTAATTCGCGCTCGACCGGCACGCTGGTCAGCGGCTCCAGCACGGTTTCGAATTCTTGTCGTACAGATGATGAATGGCTCATCGGGCAATTCTCCAGGCCGCTCAATAAGCGATGCGAATGTCGTTGAAGTCGTGGTCGCGCTCGGTTTCCGGCGACTGACCTTCATCGAACAACAGCCGATGAATGCGCCGCGCCGATTCCTGAAACGCCACTCCGCCAAGGCTTTGCAGGTTGTATTGATGGCTGTGCACCTCCGCCCTCACCCGCCCCGGATGCGGCGACAGCAACAAGATGCGATTGCCGACCACCAGCGCCTCTTCAATCGAATGCGTAACGAACAACAGGGTGAAGCGCACCTCCTCCCAGAGCAGCAGCAATTCCTCCTGCATCTTGCGCCGGGTCAACGCGTCCAGCGCGGCGAACGGCTCGTCCATCAGGAGGATTTTCGGCTGCATCGCCAGCGCCCGGGCAATCGCCACCCGCGCCTTCATGCCGCCGGAAAGCGTGTGCGGATAGGCATCGGCAAACGCTGCCAGCCCGACCTTTTCCAGATAGTGCAGCGCACGTTCTTCAGCTTCCGTTTTCTTCAGCGTGCGCGAAGCGAGCAGTGGAAACATCACATTCTGTTTGACGGTTTTCCACGGCGGCAGTTGATCGAATTCCTGAAACACCACGATCCGGTCTGGCCCCGGCGCATCGACGCGCCGGCCTTGCAGGCGGATCTCGCCTTCGCAAGGTGCAATGAATCCGGCGACGGCTTTTAACAAGGTCGATTTACCGCAGCCGGACGGACCGAGTAGTACAAAGCGATCCTGCTGATCGACTTCGAAACTGACTTGGTGGGTGGCACGTACCACCCGTTGCGGCGTGCGGTATTCGAGGCTGACTTGATCCACCGCCAGCAGCGCTTGCGTGCTGGCGACCGGGTTGCTGGCCGCGTGGCCTTGCAAAGGGGCGTTCATCTCGATCAGCTCCCTTGCAACGGTTTGGCGTCCTGGAAGAAGTAGTCCTTCCACGATTCAGGCTTGTTCTTGATGGCGCCAACGCGGTAGAGGAATTCCGCCAGTGGGTAGGTATTTTTTGGCGTGACGCTGAATTCGAATTGCGGGTTGTCGATGATTTTCAGCAAGGCGGCGCGGTCGATCTTGGCTTTGGTCACGCGGATGTAAGTGTCGGCTGCCGCACCCTTATCGTTCTGGGCGAATTGCGCGGCTTCGGTCAGTGCTTCGACGAAGGCTTTGTAGGTCTTCGGGTTTTCGTTACGGAATTTCTCGGTGGCGAACAGCACGGTCGGCGAGTTCGGCCCGAGCAGGTCGTAGGTGTTAAGCACGACATGCACGTTCGGATTTTCCAGCGCCTGATCCTGGAACGGTGGATTGGAGAAATGCCCGGTCAACTCGGTGCCGCCAGCGATCAGCGCAGCGGTCGCGTCCGGGTGTGGAACGGCGATGGTGTACTTGTCGAGGCGATTGAACTCCTTGTCGCCCCATTGCTTGGCGGCCGCGTATTGCAGGAAACGCGACTGCACGGAAACACCCACCGCCGGCACCGCGATGCGATCCTTCTCGGTGAAGTCAGCAATGGTTTTGACCTTCGGATTGTTGCTCACCAAGTAGTAAGGAAAGTTGCCCAACGAGGCCACGGCTTTGACGTTCTGTTTGCCGTGGGTACGATCCCAGATGGTCAGCAACGGCCCGACGCCGGCTCCAGCAATGTCGATGGAGCCGGACAACAGCGCATCGTTGACCGCTGCGCCACCGGACAACTGCGTCCAGTCGACCTTGATGTCGAGGCCTTCCTGCTTGCCGTACTTCTCGATCAGGCCCTGATCGCGCACCACGTTGAGCAATAAATAGACAATGCCGAACTGTTCGGCAATGCGGATTTCACCTTCGGCGTGGGCCACGGCCGGCGCTACCAGACTGCCGGCGAGCAGGCTGAAACCCAGGCCAATAGCGGCGGCCAGCGGAGCAAAAGAAAGACGTTTGGACATGATCGAATCTCCGGCAAATCAGAAAGGCGCGTCGCCCTGAATGGTCGTGCGAAACAGCTTGCGGCGCAGGTGCGCGGGGCAACCGGCGGCGAGATGGATCAGCGAGCGGTTGTCCCAGAACACCATGTCGTGGGGCTGCCATTGGTGGCGGTAGATGTTTTGCGGCAAAACGCTGTGGGCGTAGAGCTCGGCGAGCAGCTGTTTGCTCTCGTCTTCGGGCAGGCCAACGATGCGCGTGGTGAAGCCTTCACTGACAAACAAGGCCTTGCGGCCGTTTTCCGGATGGGTGCGCACGATCGGATGGACCACTTCGGCGACCTGAGCCAGTTGCTCGGGGGTCAGGGTCGGGCGCCAGTTGCCTTCGAATTTGGTTTCGCTGTAACGCGCGGTGTAGGAATGCGCGGCGGAGCGACCTTCGACCGCTTTACGCAGCGCTTCAGGCAGGTTGTCCCAGGCCCTGTGCATGTCGGCGAACAGGGTGTCGCCGCCCTCGGACGGCAGTTCCTGCGCATGCAGCATCGAGCCGAGGCTCGGCAGCTCTTTATAGGAAAGGTCGGAGTGCCAGAATTTGCCGGCATCGCCCAGGCCGATGTTCTGGCCGTTTTCGACGATGTTGGAAACGATGAGGATTTCCGGGTGATTGGCCAGCAGGAACTGCTTGAGCACATGGATCTGCAACACGCCGAAGCGGCGGCTGAAATCGATCTGCTGTTGCGGGGTGATGCGCTGGTCGCGGAACACCACGACGTGGTGATCCAGATGCGCGCGGTGGATGCGCGCGAAGTCCTGGTCGTTGACCGGGCGGGTTAGGTCCAGACCAATGATCTCGGCGCCGACGGCACCGCTGAACGGGCGAATCTCGAAGGTTTGCGGCGCGGCGATCGCGGCGCTTGGGGTGGCAGTGGCTGCGGACATCTTTCAATCTCCCACGCACGGCGCGCTCAAGGGCGCGCGCGTCGATCAGAAACTCACGCTGGATTGCGTGTTGGTTCAGGTCGTGCGGCGCGCCGATTGGTCGGCAGGTACGCAGGAGATTGACTTTAAAGCTATAAGAACTGGAAATTAAATACCGTTAATGAATAACGATATGGCGGTTGGTGAGGAATGGACTGGTTGGTGAGTGACGATTTGTGTCACTTACTGACGGAGTTGCGGTTATTTTGCCGACGCCTTCGCGAGCAAGCCCGCTCCCACAGTGGATCCCTGTCGAACACGAAATTCGTGTCCAATGAAGATCAAATGTGGGAGCGGGCTTGCTCGCGAAGAGGCCATCAGCCGCGCTGAAGATCTAGCGCTCGTGCAACGCCTCGGCCCGCGCGCGAATGATCGGCTTGAGCAGATAACTCAACACCGACTTCTTGCCGGTGATGATGTCCACCGACGCGACCATCCCCGGAATGATCAGCAACGGCTTCTCATCGGTGCCCAGGTGGCTGCGCTCGGTGCGCACCTTGATGATGTAGTAGGTGGTTTTCTTGTCTTCGTCGGTGATGGTGTCGGCGCCGATCTGCTCAAGCTGAGCCTTCAGCCCGCCGTAGATGGTGTAGTCATACGCGGTGAATTTCACGATCGCTTCCTGCCCCGGATGCAGGAACGCGATGTCCTGCGGGCGGATCTTGGCTTCGACCAGCAAGGTGTCATCCAGCGGCACGATTTCGACCATGTCGCTGCCCGGCTGGATCACGCCACCGATGGTGTTGACCAGCAGTTTGTTGACGATACCGCGTACTGGCGAGGTGACCAGCGTGCGGCTGACCCGGTCTTCCAGGGCCTTGCCGGTGGCTTGGGCCTTGTTCAGGTCGGTGCGGGCTTCGTTGAGCTGGGTCAGGGCTTCGCTGCGGAATTTGCCGCGGGTCTCGTCGATCTTGCGCTGTACTTCCTTGATCGCCGATTCGGCGCGCGGGATCGCCAAGGTCGTCGCATCAAGCTGGCCGCGGGTTTCCACTTCGGCACGCTTGAGCCGCAAGACTTCCACCGGAGAGACTGCGCCCTGCGCGACCAGCGGCTCGGACATGTTGATTTCCTGGCGTTGCAGCCCGAGTTGCTGGCGGTATTGCGCCTGTTTCGAGGTGAATTCGCGCAACTCCTGCTGACGCTGGATCAACTGCTCCTGCAAGCCGCCGATCTCGTCGTGCAACTGCTGGCGGCGGCTGATGTACAAGGATTCTTCGCTCTTGGCCTGACCCGGTACCGCTTTGACCACGTCTTCCGGGAAATTCAGCGGACGGTCATCGACCTCGGCGCTCAGACGCTCGACCCGCAGCAGCATCGACTGCCGATCAGCTTCGGTTTCGCCGACGTTGGAGGCAAATCGCGTGTCGTCGAGACGAATCAGCGGTGCGCCGGCTTCGACGATCTGACCTTCCTTGACGAACAGTTCGGCGACGATGCCGCCCTCAAGGTTCTGGATTTTCTGGATCTTCGACGAGGGTATTGCCTTGCCATCGCCCTTGGTCACTTCGTCGATCACGGCGAAGTTGGCCCAGAGCATGAGGAAGACGAAGAAGCCGATGATCGCCCAGATCGTCAGGCGCACGACGCGCGGGGCGTCCTCGATCAGCGCCTTGTTGACCTCCGGCAGCGGCTGGCCCTGCAGTGAAGCAGAGCCTTTGAAGTAGCGACGGATCGAATCCTTGAAACCCGACTTAAGCAACACTGATCTGCCCCTTCTTCAACGCTTCCATCACGGCGGCTTTCGGGCCGTCGGCGAGAATCTGCCCGCGATCAATCACCAGCAGACGATCCACTAACGACAGCAGGGATGCCCGGTGCGTCACCAGCACCACGGTCTTGTTTTCAATCACCGCCGCGAGGCGTTGCTTGAGGCGTTCTTCACCGGTGTTGTCCATGGCGCTGGTCGGCTCATCCATCAACAGAATCGGCGGATTGAGCAACAGCGCCCGGGCCAGGGCGACGTTCTGGCGTTGGCCGCCCGACAGGTTTTGCCCGCGCTCGCCCACTTGCAGTTCGTAGCCTTGCGGGTGCAGGCGGGCGAATTCGTGGACACCGGCCAGTTCGGCGGCTTGCAGCACCAGCTCGTCTTCGACATAACGCGCGCCGGAAACCAGGTTGTCACGCAGGGTGCCGGCCAAGAGCTGGATGTCCTGCGGCACGTAGCCGATGTTGTGGCGCAACTCGCTGACGTCGATCTGGCGGATATCAACGCCGTCCACCAGCAACGCGCCGTCGTCCGGCTGATAGAGGCCAACCAGCAGTTTGGCGAGCGAGCTCTTGCCCGAGCCGCTGCGGCCAATGATGCCGATTTTCTCGCCGGGACGAATCACCAGGTTGATGTTCTTCAGCGCCGGGTTCTGTTGCTCCGGGTAGGTGAAATTCAGTTGACGGCATTCGATGGCGCCTTGCAGAACCTTGCGGCTCAGCGGACGCTCTTCGAAATTGCGCTCTTGCGGCAGCTCCATCATCTGGTCGACCGAGGTCATGGTCACCCGCGCCTGCTGATAACGGGTCAGCAGACCGGACAACGATGCCAACGGGCTGAGCGCGCGACCGCTGAGCATGTAGCAGGCAATCAGACCGCCCATGCTCAGGTGGCCATCGATGATCTGGTACACGCCGAAGACGATCATGATCACCCCGGCCAGTTGCTGGATCAGCAGGGTGATGTTCATCGCCAGACCGGAGAGCATTTTCACCCGCAGTTCGAGGCGGCTGAGGGTGCCGATGGTCTGTTCCCACTGGTATTGACGTTCGCTTTCGGCGTTGTTGACCTTGACCGCGTCGAGGCCGGCGAGGGTTTCGATCAGGCTCGACTGGCGCTCGGCGCCGAGGGCCATGGTCCGTTCCATGGTGGCCACCAGCGGCTTCTGCAGCGCGTAACCGATCAGCAGGGCAATCGGAAACGCCAGCACCGGAATCCACACCAGATGCCCGCCGAGAATGGCGATGACGATGAAGATCAGAATGGTGAACGGCAGGTCGATCAGGCTGGTCAGGGTCAGCGAGGCGAGGAAGTCGCGCAGGCTCTGAAACTCGTGGATGTTCTGCGCGAAACTGCCGACACGCGCCGGGCGGTATTTCATGGCCATGCCGACGATGCGCTCAAACAGCGTCGCGGAGATGATCAGGTCGGTTTTCTTCCCGGCCAGATCCAGGCACAGACTGCGCAGGCTCTTGAGGATCAGGTCGAAGATGTAGGCGCCGGTGATGCCCAAGGCGAGCACCCACAGGGTCGCTTCGGCCTGGTTCGGCACCACGCGGTCGTAGACGTTCATCACGAACAGCGGCGCGGCCATGGCGATGATGTTGATCAGGAAACTGGCGGCGATGGCATCGGCGTACAGCCAGCGCGAGCGCTTGAGGGTGTCGCGGAACCACGAACGCGCGCGCGGGATCAGCGTGCCGTGGTTGACGTCGAATTTGTGTTGGGGTTGGGCGAAAAAGACTTTGCCGGTGTAGTCGTCGGCCAGCAGCTCGCGGCCGACCACGGATTCGCCGCCGTCGCTTTCGCTGAGCAGCACCCGTGCTTCGTTTTCACCTTGCCAGCCAAGCAGGATGGCACTGCGGCCGTCCTTGAGCAGCAACAAAGCCGGCATGGCGATTGCCGGAATTTCTTCCAGCTTGCGCTGCAGCACCCGACCTTGCAGGCCGGCGCGAGCCGCCGCGCGGGGCAGCAACTCGACACTCAGACGTTGTTTGGGCAGCGGCAGGCCGGTGGTCAGCATCGCCGCGCTGGCGGGCTTCTGGTGCAGCATGCAAAGGGCGAGCAGACCGTCCAGCAACGGATCGTCGTGCAACGCGCGTGGATCATGACTGAGATGAACTCGACTGACTTCTGATTCCACGCTCGACACTCTTTGGCAATTGAAAAGGGATAACTCAATTCATCCCAGGCAACTGGACCTTGGGCTTCACGTCGTTCTGCACAACGGATGCCAACGGTGCAACCACTCCCTGGCTTCTGAGCAACTCGCCCATGGTCGCCTTGATTCGATACTGAGTAAATAACTGAATGTTTTTGATTTCAGCCAGACGCCGCGAAGCGGTGAACAACTCGTTTTCGCTGTCGAGCAAGTCGAGCAGGGTACGTTCGCCAAGGCTGAACTGACGCTGGTAAGCGGTGCGCACCGAGGTGCTGTGATCGACGTACTGCTGAGCAATCGGCACTTGCGCGTTAGCGTTGTTCAGGGCGTTCCAGGCCAGGCCCAGCTCTTCATTCAACTGACGCAGGGCGTTGTTGCGGATGTCCAGCGCCTGGTTCGACAGGTACGACTTGGATTCCAGATCCGCCTTGTTGCTGCCGCCCGAATACAGGTTGAAGCGCATGCGCAGCATGGCCTGCCATTCGTTGTTGTGACCATTCTGACCGTCGAGATCGTTGTCGGCAGTGCGGCCCAGTTCGGCATCAAAGCGTGGGTAAAAGGTCGACTTGGCGGTTTGGTACTGTTTCTCGGCGGCGGCGATGTCGGATTCGGCCGAACGCAGGATCGGGCTGTTTTCCAGCATTTGCTGACGCGCTTCATTAAGGTTGGCCGGCATCATCGCCATGAAAGGAGCCGGACGCTCCAGCTGATCGGGCATCTGGCCGACAGCGCTGAGGAAGTTGGTTTCGGAGTCAGCCAGATTGGTCTGCTCGGTGATCAGGTTGTTGCGGGCCTGGGCCATCCGCGCTTCGGCCTGATCGAGGTCGGCACCGCTGCCCACGCCGCGCTGGGTGCGCAGCTGGATCTGGTCGTAGATGCGCTGGTGGCTCTTGAGGTTTTCTTCAGCCAGACGCACGAATTCACGGCGGGTCAGCACATCCAGATAAACCTGGGCGACGGTCAGCGCGGTGCGCTCGGAAGTCCCCAGCAGCGAGTAGGCGCGGGAGTTGACGGTGGCTTGTTGACGCCCGACTTCGCTGGACGTCGCAAAACCGTCAAAGACCATTTGCGACAGACGTAAACTTGACTCGCTGCGGTTAAGGGTTTCCCAGTGATTGCCGCCGCCATTGGCCCGGGTGGTCACGCTGTCGGTGCCTTCACGACCATAACCGCCCAGCAGATCGACCTTGGGCAGGTATCCACCTTTAGCTGCCTTTAATTGATAATCCGCAGCCAGACGACTGTTGACCCCTGCCTGGATTTCCGGATGGACATCCAGTGCCTGTTGCATGGCTTCTGGTAAGGATTGTGCTTGGGCAAAAGAGGCGGCGAGTGCGAAGGGTAGAGCCTTGAACAAATGCGAACGCATGGTAACGATTTCCCAGAACTACTTGTCTTGAATCACAGCAAAGAGTGGTGCTGCGGCGGATGATGGCAACCGGAATGACCGTATGTCGGAAAGTTCAAAACAGGAACCGGATCACACGCTAAAGGACAGGTCGCCGCGGAAATATCAATGTGACATTAGTGGGGCGATTGTTTAGGATGGCACCCAGAAGGTCAATAGTTTGGCATAAAGTTAATCGCGAAAGCATCCAGCCAAATTATTGACGAAAAGACGCGTCAAACTTGTTTCGCAAATTTTTAAAGTACGTCCAGACTGAATTGGCATCCATGCCGTCAGGTTTATGGAAGTCAATTGAACGTGACACCCCGGAGAGTCTTCAATGAGCAGTGTTGTTGCCATCGTCAAAAGCATTGTCGGTCAGGTATTCGTGGTGTCCCCAGAGGGCGTACGCCGCGTACTCGTTGAGGGCGATCGCCTGTTTGTCGGCGACCAGATCGACACCGGTCTGTCCGGCGCCGTGTCGCTTGAACTGGCTGATGGCCGCACCCTGGACCTGGGCCGCGAAACCCAGTGGAGCGCCAACGCGCCCGACTCCAGCACTGACCTGGCCGAAGCCACCGCGCAGGCTGCGCCGTCGGTAGCAGAACTGCAGCAAGCCATCGCTGCGGGCGTCGACCCGACCACCGCACTTGAAGCCACCGCTGCCGGCGCAACCGCCGCAGGTACTGGCGGCGCGGCGGGCGGCGGTCACAGCTTCGTGATGCTCGATGCCACGGCTGGCCGCGTTGATCCGACCATTGGCTTCCCGACTGCCGGGATCAACTCCGGTGCGCAAGCCGCACAGAACATCACTGGTGGCCAGACCACCGATACGACCAGCAACGCCCTGCGTGAGTCGACCTTGAGCCTCAGCGCCACGCCGACCATCACCGAAGCAGGCGGCGTGCTGGTGTACACCGCGACCCTGACCCAGGCGCCACTGACTGACCTGACCATCACCCTGTCCAACGGCGCGGTGATCGTGATTCCGGCCGGTTCGACCACCGGCACCGTCAACGTGCCGATGGCCCCCAACGACACCGTTTACAACGACCCGACCCAGATTGACGTGACCGTCACCGGCACCACCGGCGGCAACGGCATCACCGTGACCCCGCCGACCACTCCGGCCACGACCCAGGTCACCGACACCATCGACACCACCACCGTCACTCTGACGGCGGGGCCGAGCGTGACCGAAGGCGGTCAGATCACTTACACCGCGACCCTGACCAGCCCGGCGCAAACGCCGGTCACCGTCACCCTGTCGAACGGCTCGACCATCACCATCGGCGCGGGCCAGACCACCGGCACCGTCAACGTGCCAACCCCGGCCAATGACGTCTATAACAACGGCAGCACCGTCACCACCACCATCACCGGTGCCACCGGCGGCAACTTCGAAAACCTGGTGCCGAACCCGACACCGGCGGTGACCACCATCACCGATTCGATCGATAACACCGGCCTGACCCTGACCGCCACCGGCAGCGTCGTCGAGGGTGAGCAGATCACCTACACCGCGACCCTGACCAACCCGGCGCAAACGCCAGTCACCGTCACCCTGTCGAACGGTTCGACCATCACCATTGAGGCCGGCCAGACCACCGGCACCGTCAACGTGCCGACCGCGCCAAACGACGTCTACAACAATGGCGGCACCGTCAGCACCACGATTACCGGCGCTACCGGTGGCAACTTCGAAAACCTGGTGCCGAACACCACGCCAGCGACCACTACCGTTACCGATTCGATCGACACCACCAGCGTGAGCCTCACCGCCACCGGCACTGTTGTCGAAGGCGGGCAGATCACTTACACCGCGACCCTGACCAACCCGGCGCAAACCCCGGTGACCGTCACCCTGTCGAACGGTTCGACCATCACTATTGAAGCCGGCCAGACCACTGGCACCGTCAACGTGCCGACGGCGGCTAACGACGTCTATAACAACGGCAGCACCGTCAGCACCACGATCACTGACGCTACCGGCGGTAATTTCGAAAACCTGGTGCCAAACCCGACGCCAGCGACCACTACCATTACCGACTCGATCGACACCACCAATTTGTCGCTGAGTGCCACCGGTTCGGTGGCCGAAGGTGGTTCGATCGTTTACACCGCGACCCTGACCAACGCCGCACAAACTCCGGTGACCGTGACCCTGAGCAACGGTTCGGTGATCACCATTGAAGCGGGCAAGACCACGGGCACCGTGACAGTTCCGGCGCCTGCCGATGACGTCTATAAAGACGCCGGCAAAGTCGAAGTCTCCATCACGGACGCCAGCGGCGGTAACTTCGAGAACCTCGTTCCGAGCACCACGCCAGCTGTGACCGAAGTGACCGACACCATCGACACTTCGACCGTGAAACTGAGCGCCGATACGTCGGTGGCTGAAGGTGGCACTGTCACTTACACCGCGACCGTTGGCGCGCCGGTCACCGGTTCGCCTGTCGTGGTAACGCTGGCCAATGGTCAAAACATCACCATCGAAGTGGGTAAAACCACCGGCAGCGTGACCTTCACCGCACCGAACGATGCTTTGACCGGTAACGCACCGCTGACCAACTCGATCACTGGCGTGACTGGCGGCAACTACGAAGATCTCGTGGCCGACAAGACCCCGGTTTCGACTACCGTCACCGATACCGTCGACACCACCAATCTGTCCCTGAGTGCCACGGGTTCCGTGGCTGAAGGCGGTTCGATCGTTTACACCGCGACGCTGACCAATGCTGCCGGTTCGCCGGTGACCGTGACCCTGAGCAACGGCTCGGTGATCACCATCGAAGCCGGCAAAACCACCGGCACCGTAACCGTTCCGGCGCCTGCCGATGACGTCTATAAAGACGCCGGCAAAGTCGAAGTGACCATCAAAGACGCTACCGGCGGCAATTTCGAGAACCTCGTTCCGAGCACCGTCCCAGCCGTTACCGATGTCACTGACACCATTGATACTTCGACCGTGAAACTGACGGCTGATACTTCGGTCGCTGAAGGCGGCACCGTCACCTACACTGCCACCGTTGGCGCGCCAGTGACTGGCTCGCCGGTTGTGGTGACACTGGCCAATGGTCAAAGCATCACCATCGAAGTGGGTAAAACCACCGGCACTGTGACCACCGCTGCGCCGAACGATGCGCTGGTTGGCCAGGCCCCGGTGACCAACTCGATCACCAACGTCAGCGGCGGCAACTACGAGAACCTCGTTGCCGACAAGACGCCCGTCAGCACCACCGTGACTGATACCCCCGACACCACCAACCTGTCGCTTAGCGCGACCGGCTCCGTGGCTGAAGGTGGCCAGATTACCTACACCGCGACGCTGACCAACGCAGCGGGCTCGCCGGTCACCGTGAACCTGAGCAACGGCTCGGTGATCACCATCGAAGCAGGCAAAACCACCGGCACCGTGACGGTTCCGGCACCTGCCGATGACGTCTACAAGGACGCCGGCAAAGTCGAAGTGACCATCAAGGACGCTACCGGCGGCAACTTCGAGAACCTCGTTCCGAGCACCGTCCCAGCAGTGACCGATGTCACTGACACCATCGACACCTCGACGGTGAAACTGACTGCCGACACGTCCGTGGCTGAAGGTGGCACCGTCACCTATACCGCCACTGTTGGCGCGCCAGTGACCGGTTCGCCTGTTGTGGTGACCTTGGCCAACGGCCAAAGCATCACCATCGAAGTGGGTAAAACCACGGGCACCGTGACCTTCACCGCACCGAACGATGCGCTGACCGGTCACGCGCCGTTGAGCAACTCGATCACCGACGTGAGCGGCGGCAATTACGAAAATCTGGTGGCGGACAAGACGCCTGTTTCGACTAACGTCACCGATACCGTCGACACCACCAATCTGTCGCTCAGCGCCACCGGTTCTGTGGCCGAGGGCGGTTCGATTGTTTACACCGCGACGTTGACCAACGCTGCCGGTTCGCCGGTGACCGTGACGCTGAGCAACGGCTCGGTCATCACTATCGAAGCGGGTAAAACCACTGGCACCGTGACTGTTCCGGCACCTGCCGATGACGTCTATAAAGACGCGGGCAAGGTCGAAGCGACCATTTCGACCGCCACGGGCGGCAACTTCGAAAACCTGGTGCCGAGCACGGTCCCGGCAGTGACTGAAGTCTCCGATACCATCGACACCTCGACCGTCAAACTGACCGCCGATACATCTGTAGCCGAAGGTGGCACCGTCACCTATACCGCGACCGTCGGCGCTCCAGTGACAGGTTCGCCTGTCGTGGTGACTCTGGCCAACGGCCAGAACATCACCATCGAAGTCGGTAAAACCACCGGCACCGTGACCTTCACCGCGCCAAACGATGCATTGGTCGGCCAGGCTCCGGTCACCAACTCGATCACCAACGTGACGGGTGGCAACTACGAAAATCTCGTAGCGGACAAAACCCCGGTCAGCACCACCGTGACCGACACCACCGACACCACCAACCTGTCGCTCAGCGCGACCGGCTCCGTGGCCGAGGGTGGCCAGATCACTTACACCGCGACCCTGACCAATGCCGCCGGTTCGCCAGTGACGGTGACCCTGAGCAACGGCTCGGTGATCACCATCGAAGCAGGCAAAACCACCGGCACCGTGACGGTTCCGGCGCCAGCCGATGACGTCTATAAAGACGCGGGCAAAGTCGAAGCAACCATTTCGACTGCCACGGGCGGCAATTTCGAGAACCTCGTTCCAAGCACCGTCCCAGCGGTGACCGATGTCACTGACACCATCGATACTTCCACCGTCAAACTGACGGCTGATACTTCCGTGGCAGAGGGTGGCACTGTCACCTACACCGCCACTGTTGGTGCGCCGGTCACCGGTTCGCCTGTCGTGGTGGCGTTGGCCAACGGTCAGCAGATCACCATCGAAGTGGGCAAAACCACGGGCACCGTGACTTTCACCGCACCGAACGATGCGTTGACCGGGCACGCGCCGTTGAGCAACTCGATCACCGACGTGAGCGGCGGCAATTACGAAAATCTGGTCGCGGACAAGACGCCGGTTTCGACCACCGTTACCGATACCGTCGACACCACCAATCTGTCGCTCAGCGCCACCGGCTCTGTGGCTGAGGGCGGTTCGATCGTTTACACCGCGACCCTGACCAATGCGGCAGGCTCGCCCGTCACCGTAACGCTGAGCAACGGCTCGGTCATCACCATCGAAACGGGTAAAACCACAGGCACCGTGACTGTTCCGGCACCTGCCGATGACGTCTATAAAGACGCGGGCAAGGTCGAAGCAACCATTTCGACTGCCACGGGCGGCAACTTCGAAAACCTGGTGCCGAGCACGGTCCCGGCAGTGACTGAAGTCACCGATACCATCGACACCTCGACCGTCAAACTGACCGCCGATACATCTGTAGCCGAAGGTGGCACTGTCACCTATACCGCCACTGTTGGCGCGCCAGTGACTGGCTCGCCGGTTGTGGTGACTCTGGCCAACGGCCAGAACATCACCATCGAAGTAGGCAAAACCACGGGCACCGTGACCACCACGGCGCCGAACGATGCATTGGTTGGCCAGGCCCCGGTCACCAACTCGATCACCAACGTGACGGGTGGCAACTACGAAAATCTCGTAGCGGACAAAACCCCGGTCAGCACCACTGTGACCGACACCACCGACACCACCAACCTGTCGCTTAGCGCGACTGGCTCCGTGGCCGAGGGTGGGCAGATCACTTACACCGCGACCCTGACCAATGCCGCCGGTTCGCCAGTGACGGTGACCCTGAGCAACGGCTCGGTGATCACCATCGAAGCAGGCAAAACCACCGGCACCGTGACGGTTCCGGCACCTGCCGATGACGTCTACAAGGACGCCGGCAAAGTCGAAGTGACCATCAAGGACGCTACCGGCGGCAACTTCGAGAACCTCGTTCCGAGCACCGTCCCAGCAGTGACCGATGTCACTGACACCATCGACACCTCGACGGTGAAACTGACTGCCGACACGTCCGTGGCTGAAGGTGGCACCGTCACCTATACCGCCACTGTTGGCGCGCCAGTGACCGGTTCGCCTGTTGTGGTGACCTTGGCCAACGGCCAAAGCATCACCATCGAAGTGGGTAAAACCACGGGCACCGTGACCTTCACCGCACCGAACGATGCGCTGACCGGTCACGCGCCGTTGAGCAACTCGATCACCGACGTGAGCGGCGGCAATTACGAAAATCTGGTGGCGGACAAGACGCCTGTTTCGACTAACGTCACCGATACCGTCGACACCACCAATCTGTCGCTCAGCGCCACCGGTTCTGTGGCCGAGGGCGGTTCGATTGTTTACACCGCGACGTTGACCAACGCTGCCGGTTCGCCGGTGACCGTGACGCTGAGCAACGGCTCGGTCATCACTATCGAAGCGGGTAAAACCACTGGCACCGTGACTGTTCCGGCACCTGCCGATGACGTCTATAAAGACGCGGGCAAGGTCGAAGCGACCATTTCGACCGCCACGGGCGGCAACTTCGAAAACCTGGTGCCGAGCACGGTCCCGGCAGTGACTGAAGTCTCCGATACCATCGACACCTCGACCGTCAAACTGACCGCCGATACATCTGTAGCCGAAGGTGGCACCGTCACCTATACCGCGACCGTCGGCGCTCCAGTGACAGGTTCGCCTGTCGTGGTGACTCTGGCCAACGGCCAGAACATCACCATCGAAGTCGGTAAAACCACCGGCACCGTGACCTTCACCGCGCCAAACGATGCATTGGTCGGCCAGGCTCCGGTCACCAACTCGATCACCAACGTGACGGGTGGCAACTACGAAAATCTCGTAGCGGACAAAACCCCGGTCAGCACCACCGTGACCGACACCACCGACACCACCAACCTGTCGCTCAGCGCGACCGGCTCCGTGGCCGAGGGTGGCCAGATCACTTACACCGCGACCCTGACCAATGCCGCCGGTTCGCCAGTGACGGTGACCCTGAGCAACGGCTCGGTGATCACCATCGAAGCAGGCAAAACCACCGGCACCGTGACGGTTCCGGCGCCAGCCGATGACGTCTATAAAGACGCGGGCAAAGTCGAAGCAACCATTTCGACTGCCACGGGCGGCAATTTCGAGAACCTCGTTCCAAGCACCGTCCCAGCGGTGACCGATGTCACTGACACCATCGATACTTCCACCGTCAAACTGACGGCTGATACTTCCGTGGCAGAGGGTGGCACTGTCACCTACACCGCCACTGTTGGTGCGCCGGTCACCGGTTCGCCTGTCGTGGTGGCGTTGGCCAACGGTCAGCAGATCACCATCGAAGTGGGCAAAACCACGGGCACCGTGACTTTCACCGCACCGAACGATGCGTTGACCGGGCACGCGCCGTTGAGCAACTCGATCACCGACGTGAGCGGCGGCAATTACGAAAATCTGGTCGCGGACAAGACGCCGGTTTCGACCACCGTTACCGATACCGTCGACACCACCAATCTGTCGCTCAGCGCCACCGGCTCTGTGGCTGAGGGCGGTTCGATCGTTTACACCGCGACCCTGACCAATGCGGCAGGCTCGCCCGTCACCGTAACGCTGAGCAACGGCTCGGTCATCACCATCGAAACGGGTAAAACCACAGGCACCGTGACTGTTCCGGCACCTGCCGATGACGTCTATAAAGACGCGGGCAAGGTCGAAGCAACCATTTCGACTGCCACGGGCGGCAACTTCGAAAACCTGGTGCCGAGCACGGTCCCGGCAGTGACTGAAGTCACCGATACCATCGACACCTCGACCGTCAAACTGACCGCCGATACATCTGTAGCCGAAGGTGGCACTGTCACCTATACCGCCACTGTTGGCGCGCCAGTGACTGGCTCGCCGGTTGTGGTGACTCTGGCCAACGGCCAGAACATCACCATCGAAGTAGGCAAAACCACGGGCACCGTGACCACCACGGCGCCGAACGATGCATTGGTTGGCCAGGCCCCGGTCACCAACTCGATCACCAACGTGACGGGTGGCAACTACGAAAATCTCGTAGCGGACAAAACCCCGGTCAGCACCACTGTGACCGACACCACCGACACCACCAACCTGTCGCTTAGCGCGACTGGCTCCGTGGCCGAGGGTGGGCAGATCACTTACACCGCGACCCTGACCAATGCCGCCGGTTCGCCAGTGACGGTGACCCTGAGCAACGGCTCGGTGATCACCATCGAAGCAGGCAAAACCACCGGCACCGTGACGGTTCCGGCACCTGCCGATGACGTCTATAAAGACGCGGGCAAAGTCGAAGCAACCATTTCGACTGCCACGGGCGGCAATTTCGAGAACCTCGTTCCAAGCACCGTCCCAGCGGTGACCGATGTCACTGACACCATCGATACTTCCACCGTCAAACTGACGGCTGATACTTCCGTGGCAGAGGGTGGCACTGTCACCTACACCGCCACTGTTGGCGCGCCGGTCACCGGTTCGCCTGTCGTGGTGGCGTTGGCCAACGGTCAGCAGATCACCATCGAAGTGGGCAAAACCACCGGCACCGTGACCACCACTGCACCGAATGATGCGTTGACCGGTCATGCACCGATTACCAACTCGATCACTGATGTCAGCGGCGGTAACTACGAAAACCTCGTGGCCGACAAAACTCCGGTCAGCACCACCGTGACCGATACCACCGACACCACCAACCTGTCGCTCAGCGCCACCGGTGCAGTGAACGAAGGTGGCCAGATCACCTACACCGCGACCCTGACCAACGCTGCCGGCTCGCCGGTGACCGTGACGTTGAGCAACGGCGCGACCATCACCATCGATGCAGGCAAAACCACCGGCACCGTGACAGTCGATGCACCGAAGGACGACGTCTACAAAGACGCCGGCACTGTTGAAGCGACCATCAAAGGCGCGACCGGTGGCAACTTCGAAAACCTCGTCACCAGCGACACCCCGGCGGTGACCACCGTCAACGACACCATCGACACTTCCACCGTGTCGCTGACCGCCACCGCGAACGTCGCCGAAGGCGAAACCGTGGTCTACACCGCGACCGTGACCGCACCGGTGACCGGCTCGCCAGTCGTGGTGACCCTGTCCAACGGCCAGACCATCACCATCGCCGTGGGCGAAACCACCGGCACCGTGAATTTCGTTGCACCGAACAGCCCATTGGCGGGCGGCAGCTCCCTGAGCGTGACCATCGACGGCGCCACCGGCGGCAACTACGAAAAACTGGCGGTCGACGGCAAGCCTGCTGACACCGCCGTGTCGGACACCATTGACACCACCAACCTGAACCTGACCGCGACCGACTCGGTGGCTGAAGGCGGTTCGATCGTTTACACCGCAACCCTGACCAACGCTGCTGGCTCGCCAGTGACCGTGACCCTGTCGAACGGTGCCGTGATCACCATCGATGCCGGTAAAACCTCGGGCACCGTGACCGTTCCAGCACCTGCCGATGACGTCTACAAAGACGCCGGTAAAGTCGAAGCGACCATTTCGACCGCCACGGGTGGCAACTTCGAGAACCTGGTGCCGAGCACCGTTCCGGCCGTGACCAATGTCACCGACACCATCGATACTTCGACGGTCAAACTGACTGCCGATACTTCCGTGGCTGAAGGCGGCACCGTGACTTATACCGCCACTGTTGGCGCGCCAGTCACTGGCTCACCTGTTGTGGTGACCTTAGCCAACGGCCAGAACATCACCATCGAAGTGGGCAAAACCACCGGCACCGTGACTTTCACTGCGCCAAACGATGCGCTGACCGGTCATGCACCACTGACCAACTCGATTACCGACGTGAGCGGCGGCAACTACGAGAACCTCGTGGCCGACAAGACGCCGGTCTCGACCAACGTCACCGACACCGTCGACACTACCAACCTGTCGCTCAGCGCCACCGATTCTGTAGCTGAAGGCGGTTCGATTGTTTACACGGCCACATTGACCAACGCTGCTGGTTCGCCGGTTACCGTGACCCTGTCCAACGGCGCCGTCATTACCATCGACGCTGGCAAAACTACCGGCACTGTGACCGTCCCGGCTCCGGCTGATGACGTTTACAAAGACGCCGGCAAAGTCGAAGCGACTATTTCGACCGCCACGGGTGGCAACTTCGAGAACCTCGTTCCGAGCACCACCCCGGCGGTAACCGAAGTCACCGACACCATCGATACTTCGACGGTCAAACTGACCGCCGATACTTCCGTGGCTGAAGGCGGCACCGTGACTTATACCGCCACTGTTGGCGCGCCAGTCACTGGCTCACCTGTTGTGGTGACCTTGGCCAACGGCCAGAACATCACCATCGAAGTGGGCAAAACCACCGGCACCGTGACCTTCACTGCGCCGAACGATGCGTTGACGGGTCAGGCGCCACTCAGCAACTCGATCACCGGTGTGACTGGCGGTAACTACGAAAACCTCGTGGCCGACAAGACCCCGGTCAGCACAACCGTGACCGACACCGTCGACACCACTAACCTGTCGCTCAGCGCTACCAACTCGGTTGCCGAGGGTGGCTCGATTGTTTACACCGCCACGCTGACCAACGCCGCTGGTTCGCCAGTGACGGTCACACTGTCGAACGGTGCTGTGATCATCATCGAGGCTGGTAAAACCACTGGCACCGTAACCGTCCCGGCCCCGGCTGATGACGTTTACAAAGACGCGGGCAAAGTCGAAGCGACCATTTCGACTGCCACTGGCGGCAACTTCGAAAACCTGGTGCCGAGCACTGTGCCGGCCGTGACCAATGTCACCGACACTATCGACACCACCACAGTCAAACTGACCGCGACTGAGTCAACGGCTGAGGGTGGCACCGTCACTTACACCGCGACTGTTGGCGCGCCAGTGACCGGCTCTCCGGTCACCGTGACCCTGGCCAATGGTCAGAACATCACCATCGAAGTGGGTAAAACCACCGGCACCGTGACCACCACCGCTCCGAACGATGCGCTGACGGGTCAGGCGCCACTCAGCAACTCGATCACCGGTGTGACTGGCGGTAACTACGAAAACCTCGTGGCCGACAAGACCCCGGTCAGCACCACCGTGACCGACACCGTCGACACCACCAATCTGTCGCTCAGCGCTACCCCATCGGTCGCTGAAGGTGGCTCGATTGTTTACACCGCCACGCTGACCAACGCCGCTGGTTCGCCAGTGACCGTGACCCTGAGCAACGGCTCGGTGATCACCATCGAAGCGGGCAAAACCACCGGCACCGTGACCGTTGCAGCGCCAGCCGATGACGTCTACAAAGACGCCGGCACCGTTCAGGCGACGATCAGCAACGCCACCGGTGGCAACTTCGAAAACCTGGTACCAAGCACGACTCCGGCCGTGACCAGCGTGACCGATACCATCGACACTACGACCGTGAAGCTGACCGCAACCGGTACAGCGGCCGAGGGTGGCACTGTCACCTACACCGCCACCGTTGGCGCGCCGGTTACCGGTTCGCCTGTCGTGGTGACCCTGGCCAACGGCCAGAACATCACCATCGAAGTCGGCAAAACCACCGGCACCGTGACTACCACCGCACCGAACGACGTATTGACCGGTCATGCGCCGATTACCAACTCGATCACCAACGTGTCGGGCGGCAACTACGAAAACCTCGTGGCCGACAAAACCCCGGTCAGCACCACCGTGACCGACACTGTCGACACCACCAACCTGTCGCTGTCGGCGACCGGCTCCGTGGCCGAGGGTGGCCAGATCACCTACACCGCGACGCTGACCAACGCCGCGGGCTCGCCGTTGACCGTGACCCTCAGCAACGGTTCGGTAATCACCATCGAAGCGGGCAAAACCACCGGCACCGTGACTGTTCCGGCACCGGCTGACGACGTCTACAAAGACGCCGGCAACGTGCAGGCAACCATCACTGGCACCAGCGGCGGCGGCTTCGAAAACCTGGTGACCAATACCACGCCAGCCGTGACCAGCGTCACGGACACCATCGACACCACCACCGTCAGCATTACCGGTAGCACTTCGGTGACCGAGGGTCAGACCGCCAGCTACACCGTCAGCCTGAACCACCCGGCGCAAACCGAAGTGACCCTGAAAATCGTCTACAGCGGCACCGCCGCCGACGGTTCGGACTTCACCGGCGTGTACACCGTGAAGATCCCGGCAGGCGCCAGCAGCGCGCAGTTCAACGTCGCCACCCTCGATGACAAGATCACCGAAGGCACCGAGAACTTCGTGGTCAAGATCGACTCGGCCACCGGCGGCAACTTCGAGAACCTCGCGGTCAGCAGCACCAATGGCAGCGTCAGTACTTCGATCATCGACAACGATGCGCCGCCGGTCATCGACCTGGATGCCAACAACTCCAGCGGTGCGACCGGTGCCGACTACAAGGTGACCTTCACCGAAAATACCCCGGGCGCGGGCGTGTCGATTGCCGACACCGATATCAAAATCACCGACCCGGACAGCACCATGCTCACCGGCGCCACCGTGGTACTGACCAACCGTCAGGACGGCGATGCGCTGAACCTGGGCAACAGCGTCAACGGCATCACCATCAATGCCAACAGCACCAACGGCACCGTGACTCTGACTCTGTCGGGCAACGCGACGCTGGCCGACTACATGCAGGCCATCAAGAACATCAGCTTCACCAACAGCAGTGAAGACCCGAGCACTGTGCCGCGGATCATCACCGTGACCGTGACCGATGGCGGCAACTACTCCAACACCGCGACCACCACGGTCAACGTGGTGGCAGTCAACGATGCGCCAGTCGCTGCACCGGTCAACGTCACCGGCACCGAAGACACTCCGCTGATCCTCGGCTGGTCGACCTTCGGTGTAACGGATGTCGACAGCCCGGCCAGCAGCCTCGGGGTGAAAATCACCCAACTGCCGGGCGAAGGCAAACTGCAGTACCTGGACGGCTCGACCTGGAAAGACGTCGCCAACAATCAGACCTTCAGCAAGGCTGATATCGACGCCGGCAAACTGCGCTTCATGCCGGATGCCAACGAGTCGGGCGTCAACGGTTACGGTGGCACCGGCCTGGGCAACAATCAGGCTGACTACGCGCAGATCAAGTTCCAGCCAACCGACGGCCAACTGCTGGGCAACACCGGCACCGTGAAGATCGACATCACCCCAGTGGCGGATGCCCCGACGGTGAGCGTGGCCGACAACAGCGTGAAGTCCACCGGGTTGATCAAGGAAGTCTGGACCGGTCTGTCGGGTCTGGGCACCAACGGCAACGGCGCGGATTCGACCACGCTGAAAAACGTCATCGACGGCGCCGGCACACCGAACTCCAGCGGGACCGTGAACAACGTGCAGTCGGACGGCAGCGTGACCGCCGGTACCGCCTCGAAAACGTCGGGCCTGATCTATCTGGAAGCCGGCAAGACCTACGCCTTCAGCGGCGTCGCCGATGACAGTCTGTTGATCACCATCGGCGGCAAGAGCGTGGCGTCGGGTACCTGGGGCGCGGGCGGCGCGATCAATGGATCGTTCACACCGACCACCAGCGGCTACTACACCCTGGACATCTACCACCACAACCAGAGCGGCCCGGGCAGCTACGACGTCAACCTGTCGGTCAACGGCAGCACGCCGATCGACCTGAGCAGCACCGGCGTGCCGATCTACACCGGCGTGACCGATCTGGTGAATGCCGGCGTGACCGTCTCCGATCTGCACGGCAGCAACGGCGAAGGCTATTACGACGGCTACAAGCTCAACACGGGCGCCGAAGGCACCACGGTGAAACTGTCGGCAGTCTCCACTGCACTGACCGACACCGACGGTTCGGAAACCCTGAGCGTGAAGATCAGCGGCGCGCCGGTCGGCTCGGTGCTGAGCGACGGCGCAGGCCACAGCTTCACCGTCACTGCGAGCAACGGCGAAGCCAACGTCACCGGCTGGAACCTCGGCAGCCTGACCGTGACCCCGCCGACCTACTACAACGGCCAGTTCAACCTGACCGTGACCTCGACTTCGACTGAAGCCGTGGGCGGTTCGGCGAGCAGCACCGCGACCATTCCGGTCACCGTAGTGCCAGCGGTCTATACCGCCTCCGTCGCCACCTCCGGTGATGACACCGTGATCGGCACCGATGGCAACGACATCATTGTTGCCGACATCGGCGGCCTGACCGTGGTGCCGGGCACCAACTACAACATCGCGTTCATGGTCGACAGCTCCGGCAGTATGAGCACCTCGTCGCTCAACGCGGCCAAGGACTCGCTGACCTCGGTGTTCAACACCCTCAAGCAGAGCCTGGGCGGCAGCAACTCGGGCACGGTGAACATCTTCCTGGTGGACTTCGATGCCCAGGTCAAACAGTCGGTGTCGGTGAACCTCAACGACCCGAACGCCCTGACCAAACTCAAAGCAGTGCTGGACTCGATGACGTCCGGCGGCGGCACCAACTATGAAGACGTGTTCAAGACCACGGCCAACTTCTTCCAGAGCGCGGAAGCCGTGGCCAACACCGGGGCGAAGAACCTGACGTACTTCATCACCGACGGCCAGCCGACCTACTACCAGACCGGCGAATCGACCAACCCGTACCTGTACGGCAACAAAACCCTCGATAGTCTGATCACCACCACCAACTATACGTTGGGGACAGCCGTCAGCCTGTATCCGGACAGCACGCACCAGATCGATATCAGCGCGAACGGCTCTGTGACGGTCTGGAGCAAATCGGGCGGCAACTGGTCGTACCTGAACTTCGGCACGCTGCACGCCCAGGGCGACGGCACCTACGAGCTCTCCAGCCTGGCGGGCTCCGGTAGCAGCACCGACTGGTACACCACTGCCAACTCCAGCAGCAGCTTCTCGTTGCTCAGCAACCTGTCGAACGTCGAAGCCATCGGCCTCAACAGCGGCGTCAGTCTCAACGACCTGAAACCGTACGATTCGGACAAGACGCCACAGACCAACATCGATCCGAAGGATCTGGCCAACTCCATCATCGGCCACACCGAAGCGACGATGCCGGGTAGCGACACCGTCAGCGGTGGTGATGGCAACGACATCCTGTTCGGCGATCTGGTGAGCTTCAACGGCATTGCCGGCGAGGGTTATCAGGCGATGCAGGCGTTCGTGGCCAAGGAAACCGGCGTCGACGTCAGCAAAGTCACCACCAGCAATGTGCACCAGTACGTCACCGAGCACTATCAGGCGTTCGATGTGTCCGGCACGCATGACGGCAACGACACGCTGTTGGGTGGCGCGGGCAATGACATCCTCTTCGGCTCGGGCGGCAATGACCTGCTCGATGGCGGTAAAGGCAATGACATCCTGCTCGGCGGCACCGGCAACGACACGCTGATCGGCGGTCAGGGCAACGACATCCTGATCGGTGGTTCCGGTGCCGACACCTTCGTCTGGAAATCGGGTGACACCGGCACTGACGTGATCAAGGACTTCAACGCCAGCCAGGGTGATCGTATCGACCTGCGTGATCTGTTGCAGGGCGAGACCGGCAGTACCATCGACAACTTCCTGAAGATCAGCACGGTCGACGGCGTGTCGTCGCTGCAAGTCAGCTCGGGCGGCAAGTTCAACTCGGGCGATGCTGCCGCCGCGACACCGGACGTGACGATCAAACTGGAAGGCAACAACTGGTCGAGCGCCAACATCCACAACCTGATTGCCGGCAGCGACCCGACCATCAAAGTCGACCACAACAACAGCTGATGCGTGAACAACGGCCGCCCTTATGGGCGGCCGTCACGTTTGCGCCCGGCGAAGCGGTGACGATTTCGTCGGCGCACCGCATACTTGCGCGCAGTTGGCTATGCTGCTGACAGCATGACGCTGGTTCTTTCTGAGGGATGCTCAATGTTTTACGTGCAACGCGATGCGCAAGGCCAGTTGATTCGCGTGGAAGCTGCAGCCTACGCCGAGGCCACGGAAACGCTGCCGGCCGACCACCATGAAATCCAGGCGTGGTACGCCAACGAAGCCGTGGAAAACAGCCTCAAACAGCTCAAGCAGAGCGACTTTGAAATGATTCGGGTACTCGACGACCTGATTCAGGTGCTGACCCAGAAAGGCGTGATCCGCGTCACCGACCTGCCGCCGGCGGCGCAGGCCAAGTTGATGGACCGGACCCAGGCGCGTGAGGCGCTGGGTGGGTTGAGTCAGC
Organism: Pseudomonas baetica; assembly: GCF_002813455.1. Taxonomy (NCBI): domain Bacteria; kingdom Pseudomonadati; phylum Pseudomonadota; class Gammaproteobacteria; order Pseudomonadales; family Pseudomonadaceae; genus Pseudomonas; species Pseudomonas baetica. Next base: position 3,253,808 of record NZ_PHHE01000001.1, read on the forward strand.
TCATTGATGAAGATGAAGGCGGCTTGATCTGACCCTGGACCCTTGGTGACTGCACTGACCCTTTCGCGAGCAGGCTCGCTCCCACACTGGTATGCATTTCAAATGTGGGAGCGAGCCTGCTCGCGAAGGCGGCATCACTGACGCCATCGCACTAAAAGACTACTGCCAGGGCTTGGGCTCACCGAACAACTGCCCCTGAACCCCATACAATCCCATCTCGCGAATCACCGACAACTCCCCTTCCGTTTCCACCCGCTCGGCAATCAGCGGCAGATCAATGCTGTGTGCCGCACGCTGAATCGCCTCGATGAACAGGCGCTTGTCGCTCTCCTGATCAATCGCCCGAATGTAGCTGCCATCAATCTTCAAGTACGCCAGACCCAGCCGTGCCAGGTTGCCGATCATGCTGAAGCGCCCACCAAAACGTTGCAGGCTGAGCGAGAAACCAAGCTCACGCAGACGTCGGGTCAACTGCTCCAGCACTGCTTGCTCTGGCAGTTGCTCTTCGCCGATCTCCAGGGTCAAGCGTTCGCCGAGGTTGGAATGCGCCCGCAGAATCTCGAACACTTTGTTCAACGCCTGGGAATCGGCCAGGGTCGCCGAAGACAGGTTCAGCGCCAGCGAATCCTCATGCTCTTTCATCTGCTCGAGTACGCGCTCGAGCATCAGCCGATCCAGCCGTGCGGTCCAGCCGAAACGCTCCAGCCACGGCAGGAAACGCCCGGCAGGAATAGTCTGGCCCTGTTCGTCGAGCAAGCGTGACAGCACCTTGTAATGCAGCACCAGTTGCGTGTCCTGAGCGGCCACCACCGGTTGGAAATAGAGCTCAAAACGCTGCTGACTCAAGGCCTGATCGAGCAAGCGATGCCAGGCGTGGTGATCGTCACCCACGTCCGCCGTCAGGCTTTGATCGATGCACGCCCAGTTCTGCTCGCCCTGCCCCTCGGCCTGCGCCAGCGCCTGATCGCCGAGCGTCAGCACCGCTTGCGGCGAGTCGCCGTGAGCGAATGGCGCCAGGCCGATGGAGGCCACGGCCGGCACATCGGTTGCGCCCGTGGCGTGCAAGCTGCTCAGGGCGGCGTCGAGGTTCTGCGCCAGTTGCAGCGCTTCCTCACGCACCAGCCCCGGCGCCAGCACGGCGAATTCGCCGCCGCGAATACGGGTAACAAGGTTCTGGGTTTCCGGGTATTTGGCGCATTCACGCGACAACTGCTGGCCGACCGCTTTCAACAATTCATCGGTGCGCTGACCGCCCAGACGTTGGTTGAGCCCGGCCAGATCCTTGATCCGCAACAGCAGCAGATAACCGGAACTGGCTTGCTCCGGATTGCTCACCCGATTGTGCAGCTGCATTTCGAAATAGCGCCGGTTGGCCAAACCGGTGAGGTTGTCCTGATAGGACTCGGTGCGCAGTTTTTCACTGCGCTCGGCCTGCTCCTGAAACAGCGCCTTGAGCTTCTCGACCATCTGGTTCATCGCCAGCACCACGCGGCGCAATTCAGGCGTGCGCGGCAGCTCCGGCAGGCTGAGGAATTCACGGCGGGCGATGGCGTGGGATTGCTTGACCATGTAATCCAGCGGCTTCAACTGCCGGCGCAGCAGCAGCGCGCCGAGCACGGCGCTCAGTGCGCCGCAGATCAGCAACCAGCCAAGGCTGCCCAACGCGCTCTGCCACAGCTTGGCCACGGCAAACATCGGATGGCTGACCACCTCGACCCGCGCCGCCTGCTCCCAGCCACGGCTGACCAACGCATCGCCACCGGCAGGCTCGAGGCCGATCAGGTTGACGAACCAGTCCGGCACATTGGTGACGGCCGGAATGCCGCTGCGCTCGACGATGGTCTGTTCAGTTTTCAGATCCACCACGCGGATGCTCGCGTAATAGCCGCTGTCGAAAATCGAGCTGACCAGCAACTCGACCATTGCCGGGTCGTCGATATTCGGCGTCAGCGACAACGCCAGCGCCGTGGCGGCGTCCTGGGCGTGGGAGCGCAACTGGTTGACGTACTGGGTACGCGAGCTCTCCAGACTGACCATGAAGCTGCCGGTAAAGGCGACCACCAGGAACAGACAGATAGCGAGCAACAGCTGTTTGAACAAAGACATCTGAGCGCATGCTCCTAGTTAGTCGTCTCGACCGGAAAACCTTCGGCCTGCATTTTTTTCAACACATCCTGCCAGCGCGACAGGCGTTTGGTGTCACCGACCTTTTTATTGCCCTTGGCCCCCGGCAAATACAGGCCTTCAGCATTGAAAGAGTAGACTGGCAGCAAATCGGTTCGCTGGGACGCAGGCTGAATCGGATCGATCAGGCTGTCGAGCACCAGCGGCATCGCATCAGGGGTGGAATAGTACGTCAGCACCATGTGTGCGCGGTTCTGGCGCAGGGCCTTGACGTAGGTGATGCGCAGCTTGTCACTGGAAACCCCGAGATGGCGCAGGCTGAAATACTTGGCGATCGCATAATCCTCGCAGTCGCCGGCGCCCTTCCACAGTGCTTCGATCGGTGTTTCCCAATAGTCGACCTCGCGCCACAGGTCGATATCCTCGACGTAGCGCACCTGTTTGTTGAAAAACAGGTTCACCACTTTGAGCTTTTCCATCTCGCTGACCTGTTTTTGCGTGGCCAGCAGATTTTGCCATGCGTCGATCCGTTGCTGCCCGGCGCCCAGCGGGCCGTAAAGTGCTGTAGCTTTGCGGCTGATCGCGGAAAAATCCCAATCGGCATGCAGACCGCCCAGCATGACGCCGGCCAGCAGCAGTGCGCAGCCTAGCCAGCGCAGAGTCCGGGGGATCGCGAAACGTACCGCCACAGCAGGTTTCCAGGAGGCAGGAAGGAAAGCGTTCGATGGTGAAGCTTAGCCCGTTAAAAAACAATGGCACCATGAGATCATCACGACCGCGCTAAACTGATAAAAGCCACTGAACCGTTACACGGTTTGACAAGCTGTACTGCAATCACTAGTGTCATTTGGATCCACATTCCGCCGACATACAGGGTGCGTAGTCGTGACACAGAAGCCCAAGCCGCTGCAAAGCATCAAAGTCGATGGGCCAATTCCCGCACACTTGGCTCGGTCAATCATTGAAGAAACCCTGCGCGCCGCTATCGTTGATGGTCGTTTGCCTTGCGGAACCGCCCTGCGCCAGCAGGATCTGGCCGATCTTTTCGGTGTCAGCCGCATGCCTGTGCGCGAAGCCTTGCGCCAACTCGAGGCGCAGGAACTGCTGACTGTGACCACGCACAAAGGCGCTGTGGTTGCGCCACTGATTCAAGGCGATGCCACGGAAACCTATGAGTTGCGGATCCTGCTCGAAGCCGAAGCCATGCGCCAGTCCATTCCGTTGCTGACCGCTGCCGATCATGCGCAGGCAGTCAGCTTCATCGAAGAGCTCGAGGCTCAACGCGACTACACGGAAATCGGCCGGCTCAACCGCCTGTTCCACATGGCGCTGTATGGCAAGGCGTCCAACCAGCGTCTGCTGCGTCTGGTCGAAGACGGTCTCAACGAAGAGGAACGCTTCCTGCGCTTCAACCTCGAAGCCATGGGCCTGGGCAAACTATCCCAGGACGACCACCGCGCCATGCTGCAAGCGGTGGTCGACCGTGATATCGAACTCGCGATCACGCTGCTCAAACAGCACCTCAACCGCGGTGTCGACGTCATCACCCGCTACCTCGAAAGCCCTGCCGGGCAAAACCGCAAAGCCGCACACTAATCCCTGCCCGCCGGGCTGGCCACCGCGCCCGCCCGGCGAATAACCCGCTTACAAATCCCCCATCCCTGCGCCACGAATCCGCTGGCATATCCACATCTTCGCTCTAACCTCCCTGCGCCGATCAGCCCGAAAGTTGCACCCTCGAAGTGACGAATCGGTAATAGCCGTCACGGCCATTTACCCTCACTCTTGAGCAGCCAACCCAATAAAGAACGGGCGACGCACCGCACCGCCGGCGCAGTCCCCGCAACAGGAACCTACGGAAGGAGCCTTGTCACGGGAAAAGGAAAGAATCGGCATCGTTCCGGGCCCACTTTCATCCCCTCAATAACTTTCAATCTCTTCATTAAAAAGTTGCTTCGAGTGAGGCATTCACTCTGTTTATTCGATTTTGGTCTTTATTGACTGAAAGGAGCAACTTCGCCCCAATAAAACTTAATCAAATAGTTTTATCGGCAACTCTCACACTTGAAAAACCGACAACCGAAAATAATAAAAAATATACTTGTTAAGTTGTTTGGCGATGCATTAGCTTTTCTCCGCCGAGCTTGAACATCCCATTCCAGAAGGGCACAAGCTGAACGCACGACTATAACCGTGGCGGTGCATTGCCCGATTACTGTGCTGTTCTACCTATACACCAGCGCAACTTCATTGATTGTCATGAGGCTGCCGCTCGCCTGGAAAAGAATAACAAGCCGCTGTTCCATTGATAACGAAGTTGAAAAAACACTCCCATTTCATATCAAGGATAAAGGCCCCATCATGTCTCAAACAAAGCACCAACTCGCCCTGAAAAAAGCTGAACTCAGCGCTCACCCGATCTTTGCCGAAATCGATTCAATGACCGTCTTGCGCCGTTTCATGGAGACCCACGTATTTGCCGTCTGGGATTTCATGTCGCTGACCAAACGCCTGCAACAGGAACTGACCTGCACTCGTCTACCCTGGCTGCCACCGCGCGATCCGCATGCCGCACGCCTGATCAACGAAATCGTCCTCGGTGAGGAATCCGACGACCGCTTGAGCAATGGTCATTACAGCCATTTCGAGCTGTATCTGGATGCGATGCGCGAAGTCGGTGCGAGCACCGCGGCCGTCGAACGCTTCGTTGCACTGCAACACGAAGGCGTGAGTTACGAAGTCGCACTGCAAAGCGTCGAGGTCGACCCAGCCGCCGCGCAGTTTGTCCGCGACACCCTGCGCACGGCGTTGCATGCACCGGCACACAGCGTGGCCGCCGCGTTCCTGCATGGTCGCGAGAGCGTGATCCCGACCATGTTCCAGCGCATTCTGGACGACTGGGGCATCGGCATCGAACAGGCACCGACCTTCCGCTACTACCTGGAGCGGCACATCGAAGTCGACTCCGAAGATCACGGCCCGGCGGCAGAGCAACTGCTTGAGCGCCTGGTCGATGGCGACACACAGCGTGAGGCCGAGGTCTACGCCAGTGCCATCGCCGCCGTCGAAAGCCGCATCGCCCTGTGGGACGGCCTGCGCATGAGCATGCGCGAACCCTTGGCGGAGGTGGCCCAATGAACGCCGCCGACTATCAATCGTTCGCCGATGCCTGGGAAAGCCGCGCGACTATCCGCACTCGCCCGCGCCGTGTGCTGGAAAACGACGAGCGCCTGATCTATCCGCTCAGCCGCCAACCCTTGGTGCTCAGCGAAACCTTCCTGCGCGAGTGCCCCGAGCAGCGTGATTTCGCCCTCGTGCAGACGCTGTACAAGTTCATCAACGACGTGGTGATTTTCGAGACCGAAATCGTCGACAAGACCGCACGCAGCATCGCCAAGAACCGCTTCGCCGTGACCTTCCCGTTCGCTTGCCGTTACGACGCGATGACCGTGGTAGTCGACGAGGACTACCACGCGCTGGTGGCGATGGATTTCATGCAGCAGACGGAGGCCATGACCGGCATAGCGCCGATCGAGTTGCCCGATGAAATCGAGTTAAGCCGGGCGATTCCCGTTGCCGTCGCACTGGCACCGGAGCACCTGCGCAGCGCGGTGGAGCTGATCTGCGTGGCCATCGCCGAAAACACCGTGACCGGCGACGTCGCGGCGTTCGCCCGGGACGATACGGTCAAGCCATCGATCAAGGGGCTGATGGCCGACCACCTGCTCGACGAGGGCCGCCACTCGAGTTTCTGGGCGCGAATGGTGCGCATCTATTGGCACACCGCAAACGATGCGGATCGCGAAACCATTGCGCAGATCCTCCCGGTGTTCATAGGCCATTACCTGACCAACGACATCCAGAAAACCTTCGACCTGCGCCTGATCGACGCCCTGCCGGTGAGTGAAGCGACGCGCCGTTCACTCCGTGACGAAGTCGCCGGACTGGCCTTCCCGATCAACCGCCACCATCCGCTGGTGGGCAACATCATCAAGTTTTTCCACAACAGTTCGCTGCTCGACACACCGTGCGTGCAGCACGCCCTGCGCAATTATCTGGTTTGAGGAGGCCGGCATGAGACGTCTCGACATTTTGCTGATTGGGGCCAGCCAGGCCATGACCGACCTGGCGCAGGAACTCGAACAACACGGTCATTCACTGGCGCGAAGCGGCGCTGCAACATCAACGATGAATTTGATCATCGACGATGGCTTCATTGCCGCTGGCGATTTCTGCCTCATCCCACACTTGCATCTGCGCCTGGGGGTCGGTGCGCAAAGCCTTGCAGGTTTGCCGACACTCGATTTGCTGTGCTTCCTCGGCTCGTCACTGATCAGCCGCGTGCCAATTGGCGATGAGCCGTCGGGCAACGGTCAGACACTGCGGCAGAGGGTGCTGGCGCACGTGGTGGACGAAGTATCGTTGCTGGTCAGCCGCTTCTCCCGCGACGCTGAATATTTTCAGCAGGTCGCTTCGGTGACCGCGCCGGATTTTGAACGGATGGAAAACCTGCTGTTTCTCGACAGCCTGGCTTACGTCCATCGCCTCAATGACACGACGAATGTGCCACTGCTGCAACAAGCGCAGATCCCGCTGATCGAGCGTCTGCAACAGAGCCTGATCCGTCATGCTGATCTTCCGGCGCTGCACCTCGCCGAGCAGTCGATCAGCTATCGCCAGTTGCATGCGTACAGTCGGGCGATTCAACAGCGCTTGCAGCCCCTGCTCGACCAGCATCCGCAACCCTGGGTCGTCGGCATTTGCCTGCCGAAAAGCCCCACGCTGTTCGCCTCGATTCTAGCGATCCTCGGCAGCGGCGCGGTGTACTTGCCGCTGGAGCCGAGCCATCCGTTGCAGCGCCAGCAATACATCCTGGAGAACGCCGGCGCCTTGCTGTTGTTGCATGACGGTGAGCATCCACTGAGCGAGATGATGCCGGGGCTGGATGTCAGCCGTATCGACAGCCTCGACGCCGACCTCTCGCAACCGCTGATGCGCCAACGTCCCGAACTCGACGCACCGTGCATGGCGCTCTACACCTCGGGCACCACCGGACACCCGAAGGGTGTGCTGCTCAGTCAGGCCAACCTTGCACACTTCACTGCGTGGTACGCCGACTACACGCAACTGGAGGCCGAGAGTCGGGTGTTGCAGTTCTCTTCGCTGAGTTTCGACTCGTCGCTGATAGACATCTTCCCGACCCTGCTCGAAGGCGCCGAACTGGTGGTGCCCGACGACACGCAACGGCGCGATCCGCTGCAACTGGTCGCACTGATCCGCCGCCGGCAACTGACCCACGCCTTCCTGCCGCCAGCACTGTTGAGCATCCTGCCGCTGGAGCAACTGCAAGGCGTGCAACACGTGATGACCGGCGGTGATGTCTGCGAGCCATTCGTCATCGAGCAACTCACGCGTCAGGGCAAACTGCACAACCTCTACGGCCCCACCGAAGCCACGGTGCTGATCACCGCCCGGCAGCTCAAACCCGGTGACAGTAATCGCAGCCTCGGCGCACCGATCGCCAACAGTCAGGTGCTGATTCTCGATGACGATCTGCAACCCGTAGAGGAGCAAACCGTCGGTGAATTGTTCATCGTTGGCCCCGGCGTCTGCCTCGGTTATCTGAACAATCCGCAGCAGACTGCCGAGCGCTATCTGACCCTGCAACTGCCGGACGGCACTACGTTGCGCGCCTACCGCAGTGGCGACATGGCCAAATGGGGTGAGCACGGCATCGAGCTGTGCGGACGGCGCGACAATCAGGTGAAGATCCGCGGTTTCCGGGTCGAGCCGGAAGAGATCGAACGCTGCCTGCGCGAGAGTCAGTTGTACCGGCAAATCGCCGTGGTGATCGACAGTCAGCGGCGAATTCTGGCGTTTCTCGCCCAGCCGCAATCGGATGATGCTCGAGATGCCTTGAAGGCCCACGCCCAGCAGTTTTTGCCGGACTACATGCAACCGGTGGCATGGACTGAACTGTCGGGCATGCCCTTCGCCAGCAACGGCAAAGTCGACCGTAAAGCCTTGCTGGCACTGCCAGTGAGCGTGCAGGACAGCGGCCCGAAATGCCTGCCGGAAAATGCCGATGAGGCGTTGCTGCTGGAGATCTGGGCGGAGTTGCTGGAGCTGCCAACCAGCGACATTTCCACCGACGAGAGCTTCTTCAATCTCGGTGGTCACTCGATTTTGCTGTCGCGCATGCTGTTGCGACTGCGTGAAGAGTTCGGTCGCAGCATCTCGATCAATCGCTTCATCGAACTGCCGACGATCATCAAACTCGCCACGCTGGTACGCGGCACCGACGACAGCACCGTGCTCAGCGCCCAGGCCATGGCCGATGCCAAGCGCGCGCTGGATATCGAGCCGCTGCCAATCAGCCGTATGGGCGATGTGCACAAAGTCATCGTCACCGGCGCCAACAGTTTTGTCGGTGTGCACATCGTCGAGGCGCTACTCGGTTGGGGTGCCAGCGAAGTGGCGTGTCTGGTGCGCGACGGTGGCGGGCAAACGGCGGCGCAGCGCTTTGCGCAGGCATTGCGCGAGAACCGCCTCGAACATCTGGATCTGAGTCGGGTGCGGGTTTACTCGGCGGATATTTCCCGGCCGCAATTGGGTTTGACCGACGCGGATTACCAGAGGCTTGATCACGAGTTCGGCGCACTCGTGCACAACGCCGCCAACGTCAATCACGTACTCGATTACGAGTCGCTGGCGGCGGACAACGTCGAACCGATTTTCGAGCTGTTGCGCTTGTGTGAAGGGCGCAGCAAAAAAGTCTTCAATTTCGTCTCGACACTGTCGGCTTCAAGCACCGTTGACGCTGAGGGCCGGGTGCTGGAATTACCCGCCGCGCCGACACCTCCGATCTACATCCGCAATGGCTACAACCTGTCGAAGTGGGTGGGCGAACGCATCCTCGAACGAGCTCGCACGCTCGGGGTGCGGGTCAATCTGTATCGGCCCGGCAACATCAGTTTCAACAGCCTGAGCGGCGTCTGCCAACCGCATAAAAACCGCTTGATGCTGATGCTCAAAGGCTCGATCCAGCTAGGACAGGTGCCGGCCTTCGCGCTGAATTTCGACCTGATGCCGGTGGATTTTCTCGCCCGCTTCATTGCCTTTCACGCCAGCCGTTATTCGGCGCAACGCGCGGTGTTCAACCTGCACAACCCCGAGCCACTGAGTTGGGATGCCTACGTCGCCTCGTTCCGCGAAACCGGTAGCGAATTCGCGCTGGTCAGCGTTACCGACTGGCAGCAACAACTGGGGCGAGTCGACGCCAACAACGCGCTGTTCGGCGTGCTCGGCTTCTACCTCAACGGCTTCGAGGAAGACATCGGCGACATATCCCTGATCGGCCACGCCAACGCCGAGGCCGGCGTGCAACAGATGGGTGCGCATTACCCGGAAAAATCCTCGGCGCTGCTACGTCGCGGCTGCGATTACCTGAAAGAAATCAACTTCATCTAGTTCATCACAAAGGAGCAACACCATGAGCACTCTGCAACCCGACACCCTGATCAAAAACCCGCACGGCTGCCACGTCGTGTCTTCGGTAGAAGTGCCAACGGACGCCGCGCAAGTCTGGGCGGTGGTCGGCAACTTTGGCGGTTTCGACCAATTCATTCCGGCACTGTCGCACATCGAAATGACCGGTGAGGGCGTGTCCTCGCTGCGCAAGAAATTCTTCAAGGACGGCAATGTGGTGGTTGAACAACTCAACTCCCGCGATGAACAGGCGCGGAGCATGACCTGGACAACGATCTACAACACGTTAGGTGTGGCCAATCTGTGGGCGGCGATGAATGTGGAGTCGCTGGGGGAAGGCAAGTCGCGGGCGACCTGGACGATCATTGCCGAGCCTGCCAGCGGGGGGGCCGAGGCGTTGCCTGGGTTCAAGGATTTTGTGCAGGGGTTTGCCGATGATGCGATGGGGAATGTTTTTAAGCTGTTTGTTTAAGGCCTGAGCTCAGCGTTGGCTGAGCTACCGCTTTCGCGAGCAAGCCCGCTCCCACAGGATCTTGGTCGTACACAACTATTGTGTGCGCCCAAAAACTTGTGGGAGCGAGCTTGCCCGCGAAGAACGATAACGCGGTCAGATTTTGAAACTGTCGACCAACTGCTTCAGGCGATTGGCCTGCTGCGACAACGCATCACAATCCTTCAACGTCTCGTTGAGGTTGGCGACGCTCTGCTGGTTCAACAGGTTGATCTGGTTAACGTCAACGTTGAGGGTTTCCACCACCGCCGTCTGCTCTTCAGTGGCAGCAGCCACCGATTGGTTCATACCGTCGATTTCGCCGATGCGCTGGGTCACGCTGACCAGACGCAAACCGGCCTGGTTCGCTACTTCAACACTCTGCTCGCTGGACGCCTGACTGGCGTTCATAGTGCTCACCGCTTCACGCGAACCAACCTGCAACGAAGTGATCATCTTGTGGATCTCTTCCGCCGATTCCTGGGTACGGTGGGCGAGGTTACGCACCTCGTCCGCCACCACCGCAAAACCACGCCCGGCTTCACCGGCACGCGCCGCCTCGATGGCCGCGTTGAGCGCCAACAGATTGGTCTGCTGCGAGATGCCTTTGATCACATCGAGGATGTGGCCGATGTTGTCGGTGCTGGCATTCAGGGTTTCGATCTGGGTGCACGACAGGCTGATCTTCTGCGACAACTCGGTCATCGCCAGAATGGTTTGCTCAACCACTTGGCGACCGTCATCGGCCTGCTCGCTCGCGCCGCTGGCGTGTTGCGAAGCATCGGCGGCGTTGCGGGCGATTTCCTGCGTGGCAGCGCCCAATTCGTTGATTGCAGCGGCCACGCTGTTGGTCCGTGCGCTTTGCTCATCGGAACCGACAATCGAGGCGTTCGAGGAAGCCATGACGCGTTGCGACAGGTCGTGTACGTGACGGGTCGCCGACGACACTTCGGAAATCGACGCGTGAATCCGTTCAACGAACTGGTTAAACGAACTGCCCAATTCACCGAACTCGTCCTTGCTCTCAACCACCAGGCGGCGGGTCAGATCGCCTTCGCCCTGAGCGATGTCCTGCATTGCACGGCCCATCGTGATCAGTGGACGCATCAGTACGGTGATCAACAGGCTAAGGAATACGGCAATGGCCCCCACCGCCACGAACATCGCGATCAACGCCGAGGTACGGAATTGGCTCAGTGCGGCGTAGGCTTTGTCGCGGTCAATCGACAGACCGATGTACCACTCGGCATTCGGCAGACCGGTGACCGGGGTGAACGACAGGATGCGTTCCTGACCATTGAGCACCACGTTCTGGTTGCCCTTCTCGATACGTACGCTGGAGTTCGGATAAATGTCCTTCAGGTTCTTCATCACCTGATCTTTGTCCGGGCTGACGATCACCTGACCGTCCCCGCTGACCAGGAACGCATGACCGAGGCCACCGAAGTCCACCGAGTTGATGATCTTCACCAGTGTTTCCAGGCTCAGGTCACCGCCAACGACGCCGAGCAGTTCGCCATTCTTCTTCACCGGCATCGCGATGGTCACCACCAGACCGCCGACGGCGGCCATGTAAGGCGGGGTTAGCATCGTCTTGTCGGCGGTGACTGCTTGCTTGTACCAAGGACGCTGACGCGGGTCATAACTGTCCGGCATCTTTGCGTCCGGGCGCTGGGTGAACACACCGTTGGCCTGGCCGACATAGGTGAACTGGAAGTTCGAGGTGAACGCCGGCTGATCAACCAGGCCCGGGAAATCGGCGTCTTTGCCCTGATGAGCAACGTTCTGCGCGAGGTTTTCCAGCACCAGAATCCGCCCGCTCATCCAGTTCTGCACGCTGCTGGCGGTCAGATCACCGGCCTGTTGCACGGAGGACTGAAGGTTCTGGCGAATGGTATTTCGCTGCAGATAGTCGTTGTAGAGGGTGAACAAAGCGAAAGCCAGGACCACGACGCCCGAGGCGGCCAACAGGATTTTATGGCTGAACTTGAGATTCATTTCATGGGACTTCTTATGCAAAAGTGGGGATGCGTTGGGGATGCAACATTCCATGTAGCTCCAAATATCCAATAGCTGGCAGGCAGCTTTCTGATGGCCGCTCTACTTTGGTGCACGCATGTCTCACTAGTCTGTCGGCACGAATCGGAGAAATCTTAGGGCTGTGTAGGAAATGGATGGTATTTACGCCAAATTCCCGCCGAACGGCGTGCCAGAGCGCTCGAAGCAACGTTTTATTGAACGCTATTCGAGTGGTCGTTGCAAAAACTCAAGCCCTTGATAAAAAAGCGGCTAATTTTCATTTGTGACGTTAGGGCCATCGCGTTCATGCCCTCACCTGAGCTCGCAACATAGGGCGCTCTAAATAGCCATCACGGCTGGCTGAATACCTCGCTGCGCGCGTCTGGAGCAGCGGAGGCCTTGGGCCGATCAACGTGTTCAACCCGGTGATGGCGATTCGGCGATCGACATATACGGCGAGACGAACTATCTGCGTCGCCCGGAGTAGACCGGGGTTTATCTGCAAGACGTGATCGAGATAGACAAATGGCGCTTATCGCTGGGCCCGCGCCAGGACTGGGTCGAGACCTCTGACGAAAACCGCATCGCTGAAGCCGCGCGTCCTGAAGGCACTGAAATCAACCACCGTCGTCGTACCAAACTCACTGGCCACGCCGATCTATTCAATAGCGGTTTGGCGCCTTACGTCAGCTACTCCGAGTCGCTCACCCGAACTGGTTGCAGACAGCCCGGGCAACCCGTTGGCGCCTACAGATGGCCATATGAGCTCGCTGTGGGCTGACTATAGGTTCGACAGCGCGGCGCTCGATGGCCTTCATTTAGGCGGTGGTGTGCACCGTTCAGGGGGATTGTGGCTCTGGTTGTTGTTGCTACCCGAGCGTCTATGAAGCTCGAGTGCGTAAACCCACTGAAGCGTTGGGGTGACGCATCTGAGTTATCAACAGGCATACGACTGGGCAGTGTTTTGATTGTTGGGTTATCGGGGGCTGGCGTCTACATCTGGAGGCGCAAGTGGCAGGCTCGCACAGCAGCAAAGCTCGCGGAGCCGTTTAATTCTGTGGGCCCTGAAACGAGAAAACCCCTGTCTGCGTTAGCAGACAGGGGTCTCGGAATTCAATCTTGACGATGACCTACTCTCACATGGGGAAACCCCACACTACCATCGGCGATGCATCGTTTCACTTCTGAGTTCGGGATGGGATCAGGTGGTTCCAACGCTCTATGGTCGTCAAGAAATTCTGTAGCTGACTCGTCAACACGGTAACGTGCCAGCAAAAATGGGAACTTCTACTAAAAACAAAACCCCAATTGCTTTCGCAATTGGGGTTTCGGAATTTAATCTTGACGATGACCTACTCTCACATGGGGAAACCCCACACTACCATCGGCGATGCATCGTTTCACTGCTGAGTTCGGGATGGGATCAGGTGGTTCCAACGCTCTATGGTCGTCAAGAAATTCGGGTACTGAGTCGCGACCTGATGGCCTCGCTTCAGCAAATTGGGTATGTGACAGCTGTCGGTGTTTTGTGAACATCGAACTTTCGGTTCGTTTCGTCTTCACACACCGCAATCTGGTCTCTTCGACGCAAATTGCTTGGGTGTTATATGGTCAAGCCTCACGGGCAATTAGTATTGGTTAGCTCAACGCCTCACAGCGCTTACACACCCAACCTATCAACGTCGTAGTCTTCGACGGCCCTTCAGGGAACTCAAGGTTCCAGTGAGATCTCATCTTGAGGCAAGTTTCCCGCTTAGATGCTTTCAGCGGTTATCTTTCCCGAACATAGCTACCCGGCAATGCCACTGGCGTGACAACCGGAACACCAGAGGTTCGTCCACTCCGGTCCTCTCGTACTAGGAGCAGCCCCTCTCAAATCTCAAACGTCCACGGCAGATAGGGACCGAACTGTCTCACGACGTTCTAAACCCAGCTCGCGTACCACTTTAAATGGCGAACAGCCATACCCTTGGGACCGGCTTCAGCCCCAGGATGTGATGAGCCGACATCGAGGTGCCAAACACCGCCGTCGATATGAACTCTTGGGCGGTATCAGCCTGTTATCCCCGGAGTACCTTTTATCCGTTGAGCGATGGCCCTTCCATACAGAACCACCGGATCACTAAGACCTACTTTCGTACCTGCTCGACGTGTCTGTCTCGCAGTCAAGCGCGCTTTTGCCTTTATACTCTACGACCGATTTCCGACCGGTCTGAGCGCACCTTCGTACTCCTCCGTTACTCTTTAGGAGGAGACCGCCCCAGTCAAACTACCCACCATACACTGTCCTCGATCCGGATAACGGACCTGAGTTAGAACCTCAAAGTTGCCAGGGTGGTATTTCAAGGATGGCTCCACGCGAACTGGCGTCCACGCTTCAAAGCCTCCCACCTATCCTACACAAGCAAATTCAAAGTCCAGTGCAAAGCTATAGTAAAGGTTCACGGGGTCTTTCCGTCTAGCCGCGGATACACTGCATCTTCACAGCGATTTCAATTTCACTGAGTCTCGGGTGGAGACAGCGCCGCCATCGTTACGCCATTCGTGCAGGTCGGAACTTACCCGACAAGGAATTTCGCTACCTTAGGACCGTTATAGTTACGGCCGCCGTTTACCGGGGCTTCGATCAAGAGCTTCGCGTTAGCTAACCCCATCAATTAACCTTCCGGCACCGGGCAGGCGTCACACCCTATACGTCCACTTTCGTGTTTGCAGAGTGCTGTGTTTTTAATAAACAGTCGCAGCGGCCTGGTATCTTCGACCGGCATGAGCTTACGGAGCAAGTCCTTCACCCTCACCGGCGCACCTTCTCCCGAAGTTACGGTGCCATTTTGCCTAGTTCCTTCACCCGAGTTCTCTCAAGCGCCTTGGTATTCTCTACCCAACCACCTGTGTCGGTTTGGGGTACGGTTCCTGGTTACCTGAAGCTTAGAAGCTTTTCTTGGAAGCATGGCATCAACCACTTCGTGTTCTAAAAGAACACTCGTCATCAGCTCTCGGCCTTAAGATCCCGGATTTACCTAAGATCTCAGCCTACCACCTTAAACTTGGACAACCAACGCCAAGCTGGCCTAGCCTTCTCCGTCCCTCCATCGCAATAACCAGAAGTACAGGAATATTAACCTGTTTTCCATCGACTACGCTTTTCAGCCTCGCCTTAGGGACCGACTAACCCTGCGTCGATTAACGTTGCGCAGGAAACCTTGGTCTTTCGGCGTGGGTGTTTTTCACACCCATTGTCGTTACTCATGTCAGCATTCGCACTTCTGATACCTCCAGCAAGCTTCTCAACTCACCTTCACAGGCTTACAGAACGCTCCTCTACCGCATCATCCGAAGATGATACCCGTAGCTTCGGTGTATGGTTTGAGCCCCGTTACATCTTCCGCGCAGGCCGACTCGACTAGTGAGCTATTACGCTTTCTTTAAAGGGTGGCTGCTTCTAAGCCAACCTCCTAGCTGTCTAAGCCTTCCCACATCGTTTCCCACTTAACCATAACTTTGGGACCTTAGCTGACGGTCTGGGTTGTTTCCCTTTTCACGACGGACGTTAGCACCCGCCGTGTGTCTCCCATGCTCGGCACTTGTAGGTATTCGGAGTTTGCATCGGTTTGGTAAGTCGGGATGACCCCCTAGCCGAAACAGTGCTCTACCCCCTACAGTGATACATGAGGCGCTACCTAAATAGCTTTCGAGGAGAACCAGCTATCTCCGAGCTTGATTAGCCTTTCACTCCGATCCACAGGTCATCCGCTAACTTTTCAACGGTAGTCGGTTCGGTCCTCCAGTTAGTGTTACCCAACCTTCAACCTGCCCATGGATAGATCGCCCGGTTTCGGGTCTATTCCCAGCGACTAGACGCCCTATTAAGACTCGCTTTCGCTACGCCTCCCCTATTCGGTTAAGCTCGCCACTGAAAATAAGTCGCTGACCCATTATACAAAAGGTACGCAGTCACCCAACAAAGTGGGCTCCCACTGCTTGTACGCATACGGTTTCAGGATCTATTTCACTCCCCTCTCCGGGGTTCTTTTCGCCTTTCCCTCACGGTACTAGTTCACTATCGGTCAGT